>DBQB01000010.1:0-34523 GCA_002305685.1 Ruminococcaceae bacterium UBA1405 | reverse complement strand
AGGATTTTCAGTCCTCTGCTCTACCGACTGAGCTACAAAGGCACAGCACCCACCGCCACAATTGCAGCGGTGAATTGGCGACCCGGATGGGGCTCGAACCCACGACCTCTAGCGTGACAGGCTAGCGTTCTAACCAACTGAACTACCGGGCCAGACTTGGTGGAAACTACAGGGCTCGAACCTGTGACCCTCTGCTTGTAAGGCAGATGCTCTCCCAGCTGAGCTAAGCTTCCAAATCTCAAGTGCGTGTTATATTATAACGTCATATCGTCTTTTTGTCAACACGTTTTTGGGATTTTTTTTGGCTTTTTTTGAAAGGCGTACCGGGAGAACCGGTACGCCCCAAAACGATCTTGCTGGATTACTTGTTGCCGGTATAAACAACCGCCTCAATCTCCACCAAAGCGCCCTTTGGCAGGTCCGCTACCGCAAAAGCGGCTCTTGCAGGGCAATCACCGGTAAAGAAGGTGGCGTACACCTCATTCATCGGAGCAAAGTCCGCAATGTTTTTGAGCAGCACGGTGGTTTTCACCACATCGGACATGGAACAGCCCGCTGCTTCCACGATGGCCTTGACGTTTTTCAGAGACTGGATGCTCTGCGCCTGGATATCCCCTTCCACCAGATTTCCGGTAGCGGGATCAATGGGGATCTGGCCGGACACATAGAGAAAATCACCGGCGGCAACCGCCTGGGAATAAGGGCCAATGGCAGAAGGAGCCTTCGACGTCGCAATAATCTTTTTCACGGGTATCATAACCTTCCTTTCAAAACAAGCGGATAAAGATAAGGAAAACGATTCCGAATCCCATAAATTAAAGGTATCATATTTACATCGTTCTGTCAATCAGACCCAAAAGAAACTTCATTTACCCCAAACAGAAGCCATCAACAGGCCATAGAGGAGTTGATCTTGGGAAGGGTTACCGAGATCGTGGTGCCTACCCCTTCCTTACTCTCCAGCGTTACCCCGCCGCCATATAGCGCCAAAGTGTGTTTGACAATAGCCAAGCCCAGTCCCGTGCTGCCCATCTTACGGCTTCTGCTTTTATCCACCCGGAAAAACCGTTCAAAGATGCGGGAATGGTACTGCGCGGGGATTCCAATACCGGTGTCGCTTACCACCAGTTCCGCTTTATCCCCCAAATTGCGCACCTGCACTGTAACACTGCCGCCGGGCTTGTTGTATTTGATCGCATTGTCACACAAATTACGCACAATATGGGACAGATCCTCCCTGCTCATCTGCACAAAGCATTTTTCGCCACTCATACGCAGGCTCACCTGGTTGAGTTGTGCCTGGGGCTCCAATTCCCGAAGGATATCTTTGACCGCACCGGCCAGTTCAATCTGGGTGGTATTTTCCGCTTTCAGCTCCGATTCCAACATGGAAAGCTGCAGGATATCCTCGGTAAGGCGCATCATCCGCTCCGATTCCTGAGAAATGCGGGCAAGATAATCCCGTTTTTTGCTCTCATCCTCCACGATGCCGCTGGAAAGCAGCTCGGCAAACCCCTTGATGGAGGTGATGGGGGATTTGAGCTCATGGGAGGCATTGGCGATAAATTCGCTTCGAATCTGTTCGGTGCGCCGAAGTTGGGTCACGTCGGAGGCAACCAGCATCGCTCCACCTGTGCGTTGAGGATCATTTTTCCGGGAGAGCAGCACCGGCGAAATCCGGATTCCCAAAATCATATAGTCTGGCGCTGTGATCTCAAAGTCAAAGAAGGAGGATACACCCTCCTGAATCGCCCGCTCCATAGCGGTGGTGATGGCCGGTTCACGGGTAATACGGTAAAAAGGCTGTCTGATCAGCTCCTGCTGAGAGCCACAGTGAAAGAATTTTACCGCACTGCGGTTGATATGCAGCAGCTCATTTTTGGCGTCCACCAAAATCAGCGCCTCATCCAGATTGTTGAGAATCATTTCCGCTTTATCCCGCTCATAGGCAAGCGCAGCGATATTGTGGGATATGTTCTGAGCCATCAGGTTCATACTTTTGACGATGCCATCTATTTCCTCATAACCCGTATAAGCAATCTGGCCTGCGGGATTTTGTTCCTCGCTGAGCTGCTCCATCGAGTGCTGGGCAAAGACCAGAGGGGTCAACACATCATCCGCCATCCTGCGGGAAAGCAGCTGGGAACAGATCAGCGCCGCCAATATCCCGATGACAAAAGCCGGAAGGGTTTGCATCAGATTGGTGCGGAGCGTTTCCAGCGGCACCGCAATACGCAGTATCGTCCCGTTATCATCCATCTTTGCCACATACAGCATATTTCTTCCCAGCGTAGCGGAGTATCTTTTTTCCACCGCCCGTTTTCCCTGACGGGCCAGGATCATCTCAGGGCGCTGGGCGTGGTTTTCCATTTCGTCCGCTTTTGCCCCGGTATCTATTAACACAGTGCCCTGAGCATCCATGATGGTAACACGATTGCCGCCGGTAAGCTGGGAAATATATTGGGCTGTTTCTTCGCTTTCCTGTTCCAGATCATATTGCCCCAACAGAACGGTTTCCATCTGCAACAGGGAATCGGCAAGGCTTTTTTCCTCAACCAGGGATATGATAAAACCCGACAGCACACAGCAAACCATCACCGCTGCCGCCGCAACACCAAAACAGCGCAAAAAAATACGGCGCTTCATGATTGTCCCCCTCTTTGTTCAAGATGTCTGCAAAAATAGCGCTGCACCGCAGCGCGTAAAGTTCATGCCTGAAACAAAAGATCAAAATCTTTTTTATGGTTGTTCTCCCAGGAAAAGATACCCAACCCCGCGTACCGTCTTAATGTATTTGGGACTATCCGGATTGTCCGAAAGTTTTGCCCGCAGGCTCTTGATATGCATATCCAGCGTCCGGGTCTCTCCGGCAAAGTTGATGCCCCAAATTACATTGAGCAGCTCCTCCCGGGGAATCACCCGTTCCCGGTTTTCCGCCAGCATCTTCAGCAGATGATATTCTTTTAGGGTCAGATCCACCGGTTTTCCCGCCTGGGTCACCAGATGTTTCTGATCGTCGATACACAGATCTCCCACCTCAATCAGTTGGGAAACCGGTGCAGTGAGGTGCTTTTCCCGCCGGCGCAGCACCGTGCGCACCCGCGCAGTGAGTTCCAAAATACCAAAAGGTTTACCGATATAGTCATCCGCTCCCAAATCCAGACCGCGAACCTTATCGATCTCACTGTTTTTGGCTGTGAGCATAATCACCGGAACCGGTTCGGTTGCAGGGTTTTCCTTTAGGATGCGCAGCGCAGCGATCCCATCCATGCCGGGCAGCATAATGTCCAGCAAAATCAGATCCGGTAACGTCTTTTTCGCCTGGGAAAGCATCTCTTCCGCTGTCTCAAAGGCATCAACCTGATAGGAAAAGGATTCCAGGGTGCATTTTACCAGCTCCCGGATGTTCTCATCATCCTCCACCAGATAGATCTTCTGTTCGTGCATATTGCCGCCGCCTTTCCTGTGCCGTTATGATTCAGATGTTACAATAAACCGATAGGGGTGACCGCCCAACTTGGCCGCCGTCTTTTCAAAGCGGAAGCGGAGAGAAGGTTTTTACTCTTGCACCCTCTTGCACCCCTGTACCCCTGCGGACAGCTGCTGCACCATCGTTACAAAGCTGTTCCCTGTTTTCCGCTTTTCTTTATAGAATGCGGGTGTTTTTGTGCTCCCCGGTGGTATAAAATTCCACCCATTCGCAGATGTTCACCGCATGATCTCCAATCCGCTCCAGATATTTGGCCACCATCATCACATCGATGGCCTCTCCGGCCTGGGAAGCGTCGGTACGAATTCTCTCAATGATATCGTCCCGCACCTGGATAAACAGTGCATCCACAATATCATCCTGCTGGATGGTCTGACGGGCCAGCTCCATATCGGTACGGACAAAGGCATCGATACTGGCATGTACCATATCAATAGCCTCTTTTGCCATCTCCTCCAGATGGGAGGCAATCATCGCAACGTCGCTGCTGTGCAGATGCATACTGATATCTGCAATATCTGCCGCCTGATCTCCGATCCGCTCCATATCGGTGACAATTTTAAGGGCAGTAGAAATCGAACGAAGATCCCGGGCCACCGGCTGCTGGCGCAGCAACAGTTTCAGGCACCGGGTTTCAATGGTTTTTTCCATACTGTCCACCGCGTGGTCACCGTGGATAATCATTTCTGCCAGCTCCCGGTTTTCGGTGCGCAGGGCAGAGATGGATTTCTCGATAGACTGTTCCACCATTGCCCCCATCCGCACCAGATCGGCGTGAAGCTGTTCCAGCTCGTTGTCAAATTCCATTCTGGCCGACATTCTCTCACTCTCCTATTATATCCTTACTGCGCCCCTGGGCGCAATCTTATCTTTCACCGCAACATGACCGGCGACATTATCCAAAACGTCCGGTAATGTAATCCTCGGTCCGTTTGTCCTTGGGCATACTGAAAATCTCGCTGGTAGGACCGCATTCCACCATCTCTCCCACCAGGAAAAACGCCGTGCGGTCGGAGATACGGGCGGCCTGCTGCATATTGTGGGTCACAATGGCCACGGTATACCGGCTTTTCAGCTCGCACATCAGATCCTCCACCTTCATGGTGGAGATGGGGTCCAGGGCGCTGGTGGGTTCATCCATCAAGAGCACCTCCGGCTCCACCGCCAGCGCCCTTGCAATACACAGACGCTGCTGCTGTCCGCCGGAAAGACCCATGGCGGATTTTTTCAGCCGGTCAGACACCTCGTTCCACAGCGCCGCCCCCCGCAGGGAGGATTCTACAATCCCATCCAGCACCGAACGGGCGCGGATGCCATGAATTCTGGGGCCATAGGCAATGTTGTCATAGATGCTCATGGGGAAAGGATTGGGTTTTTGAAACACCATTCCTACCTTTTTGCGCAGCAGGGTGACATCCACCTTGGGATCATAGATATCCTCCCCGTCCAGGGTAATCTTTCCGGTAATTTTGATCCCTTCGATCAGGTCGTTCATCCGGTTGAGGGTACGCAGGCAGGTGGATTTTCCGCATCCGGAGGGACCAATCAGGGCGGTAATCTCCTTTTCCCGGATGTCCAGTGTCACGTTTTTCAGCGCATGGTTCCCCTCGCTTTTCCCGGTGGGGTCCCCGTACCATAGATTCAGGTTTTCGATTGAAATATGTCCGCTCATCTATTTCTTCTTTCCTTTCTGCGTCTGTTACCGATCCGATTTTTTCATGCTGCTGAGTTTCTTGGTCAAGAGGTTGATGCCCAAAACAATGACCATCAGCACCAGCGCAATGCCGAATCCTTCATCCACATATTTCCCGTTGGAGACACCGAAATACATCTGTACCGTCAGGGTCGCGCCGGAGGTGGTGGGATGGGTCAGCCAGTTTTTGGGAAGATTGGTGGTGGCGCCGGCGGTAAAGATCAGGGCCGCCGATTCTCCCACAATCCGTCCAATGGCCAAAATGACAGAGGTGATGATACCGCTCTGGGCGCTGGGCAGGATGATGGTGCGAATCATATACCATTTGGTTGCACCGCATCCCAAAGCGCCCTCCCGAAAGCTCTGGGGCACCGTTTTCAGCGCTTCCTGGGTGGTACGAATTACCACCGGGAGCACCATAATGGTGAGGGTAAGAGAACCGGTCAGGATGGAATATCCCAGATGCAGCCTTTCCCCGAAAAAGATGGCGCCGAACAGGCCGTAGATGATGGAGGGGATACCGGAGAGGGTTTCCACCGTAAATTCAATGAAGCGCACCACCGGGCGAAACTTCTGGGAGTTGCCGGTATACTCGTTGAGGTAGATGGCGGCTCCCACACCGATGGGGGTTGCGATGAGCAGGGTAATCACAATGATGTACAGGGTATTGATGATGCTGGGAAGGATACCGTAAATCCCCTTCAGGGAGCTGGGCTGGCTGGAGAGGAAGGTCCAGTTGATCTGCGGCAAACCCCGGATCACGATATAAATGAGCATCGCCAGCAGAATCGCCACCGTCAGTGTGGAGCAAAAATATACGCAGGCTTTGGTCAGAACATCGTAGGCGTGCTTTTTGTTTCCCACAATGGATACGGAACCCGAGTTATTTTGTGCCATTTGCGTCGCCCCCTTTTTTGAGTACGGTATTCAGCAGAATGTTGATGACCATGATAAACACAAACAGAACAAGACCGATAGAAAACAGCGCCTGGCGATGCAGTCCGCTGGAATAGCTCATCTCGGTGACGATGCCGGTGGTGAGGAACCGCACGCTGTTAAAGGGCAGCGGAATGTTCACCACGTTGCCGGAAACCATCATAATGGCCATAGCCTCGCCGATGGCGCGGCCAATGCCCAGCACCACGCCGGTGATCACCCCGGATTTGGCCGCAGGCATGGTGACCTTGAAGATGGTCTCCATCTGGGTGGCGCCCAGCGCCAGGGAAGCCTCCCGATACTCCCGGGGAACTGCCCGCAGCGAGGTCTCGCTGACGTTGATGACGGTGGGCAGAATCATAATGGCAAGGACCAGCACGGCGGAGATCAGGTTGGCACCGCCGGTAAACTGATGGGTCGTGCTGCCTGCAAAGATCCAGCTCTCCATGCGGCGCATCAGCGGCACCAACAGGATGGAGCCCAGCAGGCCGTAAATCACCGAAGGAATCCCTGCCAGCAGTTCCACCGCCGGACGCACCAGCTGATACAGCCGTTTGGGGGCCAGCTCTGCGAGAAACACAGCGGTCATCAGCGCCACAGGCACCCCCAGCAGCACCGACAGCCCGGTACCAACAACAGAGGTCAAGATGATATACAGGATGCCGAAGGAGGGGTCCTCCGCGGTGGGGCGCCACTGGGTGCCGAACAAAAACTCCGCAATGCCGATTTCCCGGATAGCTGGGGTTCCCGCAATCACCATATAAGCGGCGATGCCGAACACCGCCACCACAGCGGAAAGGCCGCACACGGTGAAAATGACGCTCATCACCTTTTCAATGCTGCTTTTGGATTTGCTGCTGCCCTGAATGGTATCCACACGGAAGCTGGGTTCCATTCCGGCACTGGTTTCCTTTTCGGGTTTTTGGGTGGGCTCGTTTGGATACCCATCCGATATGCCGGTTGACGCGGCCATTTTCATCATACTCCGACCGTTCCTTTCTCTATGCTTTCACAAAAAGCCTTGCCGGAGTCCCGGCAAAGCTTTTTGATACGAAATTGGGATATTTTTGTGTGTATCGATCACCGCGGGAGAGATCTGGGGACTGGGAAGATTAGCCTACGGTAATCAGGCTCTGAGAAGCCACAACCGCCTGGCCTTCTTCGCTGAGGACATAGTCCAGGAAAGCCTGTACCTCAGGGCGAAGCTCGCCTTTGGTTGCCATGATGAAGGGTCTGGACAGCTTGTAGGAACCGGACACAATGTTTTCCGCAGTGGCCTCAGCGCCGTCCAGCATCAGTTTTTTGGTGTTCTCGTCTGCATCGGCAGCTTCCAGGGAGACATAACCGATGGCTTCAGGGGTGGTTTCCACCGCAGTCTTTACAGCGCCGGTGGAATCCTTCTCCTGCGCATAGGCACACGCATCGGAGATACCCAGGATTTCCTCAAAAGCGCTTCTGGTACCGGAAGCGGCGTCTCTGCCTACCACAACGATGGGTTTATCCTCACCGCCAACCTCGCTCCAGTTTTTGATGGTGCCGGTGTAGATATCGGCCAGCTGCTGGATGGTCAGGTCATTCACAGGGTTTGCAGGGTTGACGACCACAGCGATACCGTCGATGGCGATGACGTTGGCGGTCAGACCGCCGGCCAACTCTTCCTCTTTCAGTTCACGGGAGCTGTTGCCGATGTCCGCTTTGCCCTCGGTGGCATCGGTAATGCCTTGGCCGGAACCGTTAAACTGGGCGTCGATGGTCACGCCGGGATTCTTGTTCATAAAGTCCTCGGCCAGCGCCTTGACAACCTCCTCCATGGAGGTGGAACCGGAGAGAGAAACGGTACCGGTCAACTCAGCGGTGCTCTCGGCTTCGCTGGAAGCGGCCTCGGAGCTGGACGCACTGGAAGCGACGCTGCTGGAGCTGGAGGCAGTGCTGGAGCTGGAAGCGGTACTACTGGAAGAAGCAGCGCTGCTGGAAGAGGTGGTGGCGGTGGAGGAACAACCGGTGGCTAACAGCATGGTACAGCCGAGCACTGCGGCCAAAATTTTACGCAATTTCATAATCATTCATCCTTTCTCAAGTGCCTTCCCCTATGTAAAGTTTTTGTGGAAAACTGCCTTTTGGGGGAAGATGAAGCGGTTTTCGCGACATCCGCGTTTCTCGCTTCCGACAACTATATTTTATCCGCGCCAAAGATTTTACAAAATCATGGCACGGTAAATGTTATGTAAATCCTGTGTAAAACAGCACCCTTCCCTCTGATAAACGGCGTCTCGGCCATAATATTCCTTTTGAGAAATAAATTTTTTCACTAAATTTTATCGAATCGTATTTTCTCACTGAATAAATTATGATATAATAAAATATAAGAGATCCTCTATACATCCATATTCCATACACCCGCTGTTCCTTTGTATCAGGAGGTAGAGAAATGAAACAGAATCGTTTTCGCTTTACGCCTCTGGCACTTCTGCTGGGCATCGTTACGGCGCTCTGGGGCCTTCTCTCCGGGTGTCAGCTTTCCTCCCAGCAGGACGTCGCCCCGGCTCTGCTGCGCCACGCCCTGGGAGAGCAGGCGTTTTCCATCGTCTCCCCCACGCTGCAAACCGATACCCAGAGCGCCCAGGATCAGCGCTTTCACCTGCAAACCCTTTGCAGCTATTCCAGCGGCTATGATACCCTGGTGCTGTTGCAGGTAAAAAGCCTGGACGGCTCCCAGATGTCGGCCTGGGATCTGGAATTTTCCCTAGGTGGGCTGCGCCAGACCGATTATAACCTTGCCCGCAGCCAGCAGCAGCTGATCGATTTCTCCTGCCAGCGTTTTGACAGCGAAAACTGGCCGGTGGAGCTGAGCGCCCCGGAAAAGGATACCGCCTATTTTCTGTTGCGGGAATCCGGCCCGATGCGGGCTTATGCCACCACTGTCCATCTGGAAGAGTGCCGGAACACCCAGACCCAAGAGCGGGTTACCTCCTCCCTGACGCTGCGGGTGGAGCATCCCTCCCCCCAGGTGCTGCTGGCGCAAAATCCGGAAAACTGCCGGGAGATTGCGGTCACCCCTTTCTCGCTGTTTCTCCGAGGGCGCGATGAATTCTCCCGGCTGGAAGATCAGGAGATTTCCCTTCGCTGGACGGACGGTTCGGTCACCCTTTTGACCGGGGAATTACAGCGGGGCACCGAAAACCTGCGCTGGTTCCAGGCCTCCCAGGATGCTCCCTGGGAGCTGGACACACTGGAGGCCGTGATGATCGGAGAGGATTGTTATCCTCTCGCCCCGCCTGCGCCAACTGCATCCGATCCCTCTCCCGTTCAGAGCGCCATCCCTGGGGAGGAGCTGATGCAAAAAAGCCTGAGCCAGCCGCTCTATGAAAGCATCGCCCCCCCCCCACCTGCGCACCCAGGTTTCCCAGGGGCAGGACGATGGGTTTTCCATGACACTGGAAGCCTTCTATTCCGATGGCCGCTTCAGCTACTATCTGCTGAGCGTGCGGCGGCTGGACGGCGGATCGATGGAAGGGTGGAGCGCTATCCCCCAATACCGCTTTGTCCAGGAGATGGAGCCTTACTATCTCTACAGCGCCAGCTATGCAGCGGCTCAGATGGGTGCCTTTTTCCCCGACGACCCCACGCTGCCTGAGGACACCCTCTATATCGGCGACGTGATCGAGGGGACCCAGCCAATACACGGCGCCACCATTTATCTCGACTCTGTCGTAAACCAACAGACCGGTGAGACCATTCCCGTCCACATCACCCTGGAGGCAGCGCCGGAGACAGCGAAGGTACTGCGCAGCGACGGAGGAAACGGTTACACCGCCATCTCGGTATCCCCTCTCGCGGTCTGGATCGATTGCCGGCCCTTCTCCCAAGCCCCCAACCCACCGTCGGTGGCTTTGGAATACCAGGACGGAAGCGTCCTCTCGCTGCTGGAGAAAGACGGCGCCATCAACAGCGACTGGCTGGAGGAGTACAACGTCCAGTTCTCCGGCGCCCACCTCTATCTGCTCTCCTCTCCTGACAAGCCCTGGGAGACCGAAGAGGTCAGCGCCATCCTCATCGACGGGGAGCGCTATCCTCTGGCCGTCCCGGAGGAAACCTCCGACTGAATCAAAGATAGATTCCATTTTTTTAGGATGTAACCCTTCAAAATCTTTCCATCCTCGCCGGTCATTCTGCTGGGTGCGGAATGACCGGCAATTCTTTTTTCTGTGTTGGGTTTGTACTCCCAACAAAACAGGAATATTTGAAAAAGTAGGAACAAAGCAGTATAATTAAAACGTACCTAAAATTCATTATGGATTTTATTTGGGCACCTGCATAATTGCCTTTATGATAAATTTCTTTCAGTTTGGTGAGGAGTGGTTTTCATGCGTTTGATGCCTGCCTGTATGGCAGTGCTGGCGTTCGCCTGTTTGGTATCGGGCTGCCGGCAGCCCCTTTCGTCCTCTTCTGTGGATTCTTCTGTCAGCTCTGCGGTCTCCTCCAGCATAGCGTCCCCTTCTTCCTCTTCTGTACCGCCCGTCAGCGCCTCCTCGGTGGCCTCTGCAAGTCTGTCCAGCAGCTCCTCCAGTATGCCGGCTTCCTCCACTCCCTCCAGTTCCGCTGCGCAATCTCCCCCGTCTCAGCCGCAAGGGCAGAGTCCGGCATTGGAGCCTGCGGAGGACGACGCAACCACCCCCGACATTGGCGCGGGGACAGATGGCCCACAGTTAGAACCATCGGAGGATGGCTCCACCGTTCCCGATATTGGCGCGGGGGCAGATGGTCCACAGTTGGAACCGCCGGAGGATGGCTCCACCGTTCCTGACATTGGCACAGGGATGGGGCAATCACAGACGGACCCGCTGAAAAACAGCGCTTCCCCCAGTACCGGCGAAGGAACAGGAGAATTGCCCGGCGAGGTCAATCCCAATGTGGGGGATGGTACTACCCAGTCCCGGCAGAACGGGGAGAACGGAATGTACCTTGCAGACCCTGCCAAAAAGGTACAGCCCTTTGAGACCGAGATCCCGGTGCAGGTGCTGGACAGCGATGGCAATCCGCTGGCCAACGTAGGGCTGGTCACAGGATATGCCGAAAAGAACGGCGAAGAAACATGGATCCGCCCCGGCAGCTACCAGCAGACGGTCACCAACCATGAGGGAAAGGCCACCCTCTCCTGGCAGGGGGAGTATCTGGAAACGGTACTGTATCTGCTCCCACCCCAGGAGAATGCCCGCAAACGGCTGGAGAGGGATTATAACCAAAGCTATGAGGCATTTCCTATTTCCCTGCAGTCACAGGCGGTGCAGCAGCAGGTCACACTGACCCTGACGGGAAGCTACGACTGGCCGGATGTCCCCCCACGCTGGAACTGACGCTGCAATATGCGGACGGCAGCCCCTGTGTGGACTATTACTGCAGCTTTGTCCAGAAAACCAATCTTCCCTCCCAAACCTACGTGCAGACCGGCGTCTACTTTTTGGTGACAGGGGACGGCACTACCAACCAAAACGGCAAACTGGTACGGTATGGCCTGGCCGAAGGAACGTGGGAGGTATGGGCTGCCCCGCGGGAGAGCTGGGAACAGCATCGCATCGAGGGAACCCTCACCATCCTCCCGTTTTCGGTCAAAAAATACGGCCAAAAAAACACCATTACCCTGACGATGCCCTCCTAAATTTCCTCCAATAACTTTTTTCACCATCGCCGGTCGTCCCGCTGGATGTGGGATGACCGGCGATCCTTTTTTTGTTTTGGGTATTCCCGTTGCACCCGAACAAATTTTCCGATATAATGATGCTGTTGGTTGCAAGATATTTTGATTGATAAGAGCAGAAAGGCGATGACTGATATGGCCCAAGCGCCCCTCGCGGACCGGCTGCGCCCCCAGACACTGGATGATGTGGTAGGCCAGCGGCATCTGCTGGACAAAGGGAAGATGCTGCGCCGGATCGTGGAATCCGGCAACATCCCCAACCTGATTTTTTACGGCCCTTCCGGCGTGGGCAAAACCACCGTCGCCCGGATCATCGCCAACCGGGCCGGAAAAGAACTTTGCCGTCTCAACGGCACCACCGCCTCCACCGCCGACATCAAGGAGGTGATGGAGCGCACCGAGACCATCTCCGGCATGGGCGGGGTGATCCTCTATCTGGACGAGATCCAGTATCTCAACAAAAAACAACAGCAGACGCTGCTGGAATACATTGAAAACGGGCGGATCACCCTCATCGCCTCCACCACCGAAAATCCCTATTTTTACATCTATAACGCCATCCTCAGCCGCTGCACCGTCTTTGAATTTAAGCCGGTGGAACCCCAGGAGATGGAGAAGGCGGTGCTGCGGGCCCTTCATCTGGTGGAGGAGGAATATGGAGTGCGGTTTCGGTGTGAGGACGGGGTTGTCTCCCATATTGCCCACAGCTGCAACGGGGATGTGCGCAAAGCCCTCAACGCCGTGGAGATGCTGACCCTTTCCGCCCTCTCTGCCGGGACCCAGCAGGAAGGCGGCGAGGAGAGCTGTCCAATCACTTTGGAGGACGCCAGACAGGTATCCCAGCGCAGCGCCATGCGGTATGACCGGGACGGGGATCAGCATTACGACCTGCTCAGCGCCCTGCAAAAATCCATCCGAGGGTCGGATGAAAACGCGGCGGTCCATTATCTGGGCCGGCTTTTGGAGGCGGGAGATCTGCTCTCCCCCTGCCGGCGGCTGCTGGTGATCGCCTGCGAGGATATCGGCCTTGCCTATCCCCAGGCCATCGCCATCGTCAAAGCCTGTGTGGACAGCGCCGTACAGCTGGGCCTTCCGGAAGCTCGTATCCCATTAGCACAGGCTGCCATATTGCTGGCCACCGCTCCCAAATCCAACAGCGCCATCTGCGCTATTGACGCCGCCATGGCTGACATCCGTGCCGGAAAGGGCGGCGGCTTCCCCCGCCAGCTGCAAAACAAGCACTACGACGGCGCGGACGTTGCGGTCAAAGGACAGTTTTATCAGTATCCCCACGACTTCCCCTGCCATTATGTAGAGCAGCAGTACCTCCCCGACGACCTGAAAGAGGCAGTTTATTACCAGTTCGGGGAGAACAAAACCGAACAAGCCGCGCTGCAATATCGGCAAAAGATGCTGGAAGAACACCGCCGCCGGATGCAGCAGCTGCCACGCCGGTGATAAGGCGCAGATTCCTCTTGACCACAACCTTTTTTTCCCTTACAATGGCTTTGTACAAGAACCCCCCACCCAAACTTTAAGGAGGCGTCATTATGAGATACAGCATCGAAGGCACCCCTCTGCCTGTGGTAATCTGTCAGCTGGAAAACGGTGAGAGTATGATCACCGAGCGGGGCTCCATGAGCTGGATGTCCCCCAACATGAAGATGGAAACCACCTCGGGCGGCGGATTGGGCAAAATGCTGGGCAGAATGTTTTCCGGCGAGGCACTGTTCCAAAACCGCTATACCGCCCAAAACGGGGACGGCATGATCGCTTTTGCTTCCAGCTTTCCCGGTTCCATCGTTCCTGTGACCATCACCCCCGGAAACGGCGTGATTGTACAGAAATCCGGATTTCTCGCCTCCGAGGAGTCGGTGGAGCTTTCCATCTTCTTTCAGAAGAAATTGGGCAAAGGTCTTTTCGGCGGAGAAGGCTTTATCATGCAGCGGCTTTCTGGAAACGGCGTCGCATTTTTGGAGATCGACGGCCATGCAGTCACCTACGACCTTGCCCCAGGACAGTCTATCGTGGTGGATACCGGCTACCTTGCCTATATGTCGGAGAGCTGTACCATGGATGTCGTCACGGTTCCCGGCATCAAAAATGTTTTGTTTGGCGGCGAAGGCCTTTTTCACACCGTTGTCACCGGTCCCGGACAGGTGGTGCTGCAAACCATGCCCATCAGCGCTGTAGCCTCCACCCTGATGCCCTATTTTCCTCAGTCCAGCGGGAACTGATCTTTGAAAATACTGTCTCAGGTTATCCTGCCCCTTTTTATCGCTGAATTCAAAAGATCGAAAAAATGAAAGTCCTTGGTTTTGGGTCAAAAAGACGCAAAAACCAAGGACTTTTGTCTAACGCGCTTCACAGATATTTGAAGTTCCGGGGCCACTGTGCCAAACCTATCGTGTAGGAAGGTCCAGAATGTACCGGTGATCCACCGCTGGAACATAATAAGGTACATATTCCTGCGCTTCGTCCGGAACCAGATCCCATCTTCGCTGCTCCTTTTCTATCAAAACATAGAATACATAGCAGGGTACAAAATAGGGACTTGCCGCAGTGCGATAAACCAGCTGGACCTGATGGATGTTCTCCTCCTTGGGAAGTGTCGAGGGCCCATCGGAATACTGTCCCTGCAGCAAAGCCTCCTTGGCCTGTTCCACCGTAAGGGCGGGATAATCTCCCAGTTTGGGCAGATCATCCATTTTCGAGAGAAAGACACGGGAGATTCCACCATCGGCAGTGAAGGAAAAACGTCCGAGGTCAAAGGAATATCCCAAAAGCTGTTCCAGAGGATCATCACCGCTTTCATATATGTAAAAGCCATAGGATTTTTGCATATAGGTGTTTACCCTACCGCCATAGATCCCTATCGTAGGCGTTTCCATGCCAAAATATCCGCTGTGATGCTGCAGCATATATTCGGCAAGTTCAGAGACCTGCTGCAGCGGCGCATAGTAATCGGTATTCAGCTCTTGCGGTATCGGGATTGCCGGCTCAAAATGGATTTGGGCCGACATATCCATCGAAACTGAAACAGTGCCGTAAGGGATGGAGGCCGTCACCCGCTCGGTCAGCAGCCTGCGTACCCCCTGACCAAAACCATACTCGGCTTTCTCCTCCTGAATCGAGAGGGCTTGCTCCTCGATGCCGAGGCGCTGGGCAATCTCTCCTAAATATTCCTTCATTGCCTCCACATCCGGGTTGATCGTGATGGAACCTTCAAAATACTGCAAAGGATTGCGAAAAACCGGCAGCGTAGAGAAGGTCATCTCAGTGGTCCAGGGACTGGCAAACAGCACCTGAGAGATATCCTCACACCAGATTTCATCCGATCCCCCGCCATTCAGTCGAAATTCGCACGAAAACAGCGGAAGATCGGGATCCATCGAAGCGGAGGAGAGAAATTGCTCCTGCCTTTGCACGGCGGAAGGGCCATCCCAGTGGGAACTGCTCTGGGAGGCTGATATCCCGTTGGACGAGACTCCCACCTGAGCATCAGAGGCGGGAGAACAGCCGGAAAACAAGAGCACAAGCAAAGCCATCTGTACAATTTTCCATTTCCTTGCACCAATACCAGCCCAGATATGGTCATGCATCCCTGTTACCTCCTCGCCCATCTGTAAAATGGATCCCGATTTTCCAAAAGCATCTTTCATCAAGAATATGATACCATATTGCAAAAAATCTGTCTATACCTATGCAATTCGTCGTCCTACCCTTTATCCCGTGGCTTAAAGAGAAGGGCGGTCAAAAATCCGAATACGATGGCCGCCGCGATTCCTCCCGCCGTTGCCGAGAGCCCGCCGGTTAGGATGCCCATGGCGCCTTTCTCTGCCACCGCCTCCTTCACCCCTTTGGAGAGCAGCCAACCAAATCCGGTCAGCGGCACCGTTGCGCCGGCGCCGGCAAACTCCGTCAAAGGACCGTAGATTCCCAGCCCGCCTAAAATGACTCCGGTCACCACATAGGAAACCAGGATACGGGCAGGGGTGAGTTTGGTATAATCGATCAGCAGCTGGCCGATGGCGCACAGCGCGCCACCCATCAGAAAAACCTTGAGATACATCATCAGATCCATCTGCATCATCCTCCTTTCCTGCCGCCTACCCGATGGCAGCTGCACTGGCACTGCCGGTCGTCCCCAGGCTCCAGAGGGGTATGGGCGAGGGATACCAGATGGGCAATGCCGGGAATGGTCTCCCCCTGCTGGCAACTGGTGGTGCTCAGCAGCGCACCGGTGGCGATAAAAAGTACCTTTTGCAGCTCCCCTCTTTGGATCTGTGGCAGAATATACCCGCAGAGCACCGAGGCAGCACATCCGCAGCCGGAACCTCCGGCATAGATATCGGGTTGTTTCTCCCGGTCAAAAATCAGCAGGCCACAGTCTCGATGGTTTTTATGGATGGCGTATCCCTGCCTTTCGGTCAGCTCATACAGCAAACCGGTTCCCACATATCCCAGATCCCCGGTAAGGATCAGGTCATACTCCTCGGGGGTGGTGCCGGTATCCTGAAAATAACGGCAGATGGTACTGGCCGCAGCGGGCGCCATGGCAGCTCCCATATTGTTGGCATCCTTGATGCCATAATCCTCCACCGTTCCGGTGGTGATGGCGTGGATGTAGGGCGCTTTTTGACCGTGTCCCACAATGACAGCGCCTCCTCCGGTCACCGTCCACTGGGAGGTGGGAGTGCGCTGCCCTGCATATTCCAGCGGAAAGCGAAACTGCCGTTCCGCAGTACAGAAATGGGAAGAGGTCACCGCGGCACAGTGAACCGCCGCCCCGCTGTCAACCAGTATCCCTGCCAGGCTCAGCGATTCCGCCATGGTGGAACAGGCGCCATACAGCCCAAACAGCGGAATTCCCAGTTCCCGCAAACCAAAACTGGAACTGATACACTGGTTGAGCAGGTCTCCGGCAAAGACATAGTCGATGTCGGAGGGGTCCAGATTTCCCTTTGCCAGCGCGCGGTTGATGGCCTCCCGCTGGATACGGCTTTCGGCTTTTTCCCAGGTCTTTTCCCCAAAATATCCGTCGGGTTCCAGCAGATCGAAATAGGCCGCCAGCGGCCCTTCGCTCTCTTTTTTGGAACCCACCGAGGCATAACTTTCGATGGAAGGGGAATGCTCCATCTTTAAGGTGTACTTTCCAATACGATACGGCATGGTTTTTCTGCTCCTTTTAATAAAGATGAAAAATCCAGATGATAAATCCATAGACTACGCTGGCCAGGGTGCCATATACAATCACCGGACCAGCGATGACAAACATCTTGGCGCCCAATCCCAAAATAAACCCTTCGCTCTTAAATTCCAGCGCCGGGGATGCCACGGCGTTGGAAAATCCGGTGATGGGCACCAGACATCCCGCTCCACCGTATTTGGCCAGGTTGTCATATTTTCCTAGTCCTGTCAGCAGCGCTGCAAGAAAGATCAAAGAGACCGAGATACAGGCGCAGGATGTCTCCTCCTCCAACCCCAGATACCGGTAAAGATCTCCCAGCCCCTGGCCGATACAGCAGATGATACCGCCAAACAGCCATGCAAGCGGGACGGTCCTCCAACTTTTGGTGTTGGGGGAAACCTGTTTGTTTAACGATTCATATTCCTTTGGCGTCATTGCCACTGAAAATCCTCTCCTTTTTTGGTTTTGCCTGTCGAGCCGTATTTCTATTGTGAACCCGCTGTAAAAAAGATATGTGCCGCAAATAAAGGCGTATTTTCCATCTTATGAAAGAATTGGACAATTTTTCTTCGATGGCTTATACTGAAACTGAATGGGCAAAGATTCCCGTTTGGTCCCGCATGAGATCAGCAAAACAATCGTTTGAGGAGGTGGACCGGGGATGAATATCAATCTGGAATCCTACCGTGTTTTTTACTATGTGGCAAAACTGGGCAGCTTTTCCCAGGCCGCACAGCAGCTGTGCATCTCCCAGCCTGCGGTCAGCCAGTCGATCAAGCAGCTGGAGGAACAGCTGGGAGGCGTCCTCTTTTCCCGTATGCCCCGCGGCGTACAGCTGACCAGCGAGGGCGCGGTGCTGTTCTCCTATATCTCCCAAGGATATGAATACTTCATGCGGGCGGAAAAAAAATTCCGGGAGATGCAGCAGCTGGAAGCCGGCGAGGTGCGCATCGGCGCCAGCGATATGACCATGCAGTTTTATCTGCTGCCCCATCTGGAGGAATTCCACCGGCAGTATCCCAAAGTCCGCATCCAGGTCAGCAACGCCCCCACCCCGGTAACCCTAAAGTCCCTTCACAACGGCAGCATTGATTTTGGCATCATCAGCGGCCCGGTGAGCGAAGCCGACGAATTCCGGATGATTCCAGTGGGAGAGTTACAGGATATCTTTGTAGCCGGGGAGCGGTTTTCCCATATGAAGGAGCAGATCTACACCCCCCAGCAACTTTCCCAGCTTCCGGTGATTATGCTGGAACACGGCACCACCACCAGAAGATACATCGACCGGTATTTTTCCGATCGGGGTTTGACGCTGGAACCCGAATTGGAGCTGGCCACCAGCGACCTCATCGTCAAGCTGGCAGCCAGAGGAATGGGGATTGGATGTGTGGTGGAAGGGTTTGCCCGCCGCTCTATTGACAGCGGCACCCTCTTTCCTCTAAAATTGCAAGAACCGATCCCCAAACGGCAGATGCTGCTGGCTGTGCATAAAAAACTGATGATGTCGGCGGCTGGTACCCAGTTTATCCAGCTGATGGGAATTGCGCTGTAACCAAAGGGCAGAGAAAATCTCTGTGATTTTTCTTTTTCTTTTGCCCCTGCACAACAGCTGTGTTATAATAATCCCAAAGCGCCCCGGGAAATCGTAAAAACATTGGTGACTCCCAGCTTGAGGCGCCTGCATCTACACCTGGAAAACAAATAGACAGAGGTTTTGAAGAATATGAGACGATACCATACCTTGCCCAAGGACGACGGGTTTTATATGCCCGCAGAATTTGAACCCCACGAGGGATGCATCCTTATCTGGCCGGAGCGGGCCGATTCCTGGCAGTACGGCGGATATGCCGCCCGGAAAGCCTTCACCGAGGTCATCTGTGCCATTGCAAAATCGGAAAAGGTCACCGTCTGTGCCAGCGCCCGCCAGTACGACAACGTCCGCAGCCTGCTTCCGGAGTATGTCCGGGTGGTGGAGATGTCCAGCAACGATTCCTGGGCCAGAGATTATGCCCCCACCTTCCTGCGCAACCGGCAGGGGGAAATTCGAGGGGTGGACTGGTATTTTAACGCCTGGGGCGGGCTGGTGGACGGCCTTTATTTTCCCTGGGACCTGGACAACAAGATGGCCACCAAGCTTTGCGATTTGTTAGAAAAGGATATCTATGACGCACAGGACTTTGTGCTGGAGGGCGGCTCCATCCACAGCGATGGAGAGGGCACCATCCTGGTCACCGAGGCCTGTCTGCTCAGCGCAGGGCGTAACCCCCAGCTGAGCAAGGAGGAGATTACCCAAAAACTGCTGGAATATCTGGGCGCCGAGAAGGTCATCTGGCTTCCCCGCGGGGTATACCACGACGAGACCAACGAACACGTGGACAACATCTGTGCCTTCACCGCACCGGGGGAGGTAGTACTGGGATGGACCGAAGATCCAAACGATCCCCAATATCCCCTCTCCGAGAGCTGCTACCAGGTACTGAGCCGGGAAACCGACGCCAAGGGAAGACCCTTTACGATCCACAAGATGCCGATGCCCACCCCCATCCATATCACCCAGGAAGAATGTGAGGGTCTGGACTGGATGGATGGGCAGCCTACCCGCACCCCGGGCGAGCGTCTGGCAGGCTCCTATGTCAACTTTTATATTGCCAACGGCGCGGTGGTGATGCCGGGATTTGACGATCCTATGGATCAACCTGCCAAGGAACTGCTGCAGCGCCTGTTCCCCACTCGGGAAGTGATTCAGATCTACGCCAGGGATATACTCATCGGCGGAGGCAACATCCACTGTATTACCCAGCAGATACCGCTGGGACGTTGAGGAGAGAAGAACGTGAGAAAGATTGTAACAGCCGCAATTCAAATGCGATGCGTGGAGGACCGGCAGCAAAACATCGATCATGCCGCCGCGCTGGTGCGCCAGGCCGCAGAGCAGGGCGCAAATGTGATCCTGCTGCCGGAACTCTTTGAGACCCCCTATTTCTGCCAGCAGCGGGACTACGCTTTTTATCATCTGGCAACCCCGTTGGAGGAAAATCCTGCCGTACTGGCCCTGCGCAAACTGGCAAAAGAAAAGAAGGTGGTTTTGCCGGTGAGCTTTTTTGAGCGGGCAGGCAATGCCTTTTTTAACACGGTTGCCATCGTGGACGCCGACGGCGAAATTTTAGGCATCTACCGCAAAACCCACATCCCCGACGATCATTTCTATCAGGAAAAATTTTATTTCACCCCTGGAGACACTGGTTTTCGGGTATGGGATACCGCTTACGGAAAGATTGGGGTGGGCATCTGCTGGGATCAGTGGTTCCCGGAATCCGCCCGCTGTATGGCGCTGTTGGGGGCGGAAATTCTTCTCTATCCCACAGCCATCGGTTCCGAACCCATTTTGGAATGTGACAGTATGCCCCACTGGCGCCGCTGTATGCAGGGACATTCGGCAGCCAACGTGATGCCTTTGATTGCCGCCAACCGTATTGGGACCGAGACGGTACTGCCCAGCGAGGGCAACCAGAACCAGTCGTCGGCGCTAACCTTCTATGGCAGTTCTTTCATCACCGATGGGACAGGGGAGATTGTGGCCCAGGCCGGACGGGAACAGGAACAAATCCTGACAGCCGCCTTTGATCTGGACGAAATCCGTGATCTTCGCTGGAGCTGGGGGGTATTCCGCGACCGCCGCCCGGAGCATTATGGTCCCATTGGTACCATAAGATAGTTTCTCTTTTCTGCTGTAAAAAACGTTCTGCACAATGTAAAAAACGGCGCCTTTGAGAGCATTGGAAAGCTCTCAAAGGCGCCGTTTTTCATGCAGCGGTTTCATTTCAGTTTGCCAGTGTCAGAAGCTGCTGCCCAAAATCCACCTGAGAAAAGGTGTCCAGAGAATAGGTAAAGAGAATCTGGTTATACCGGTTAACCCCAAGGGATTTGAGCTGTTTTTCATCAATCAGGCTCAGATCCACAATGGTGATCTCCCCATATTCCGCCGCCAGAAACGGCAGATAGGATTTTACCGTCTGATCGGTAAAGATCAGCAGCTTATCCCGGTAAGGGCTATCCACCTTGATGGTAATCATCGGGGCAGGCCCGCCCAAAATGGCATCGGTCATCCGGTCTCCCCCGCTCTCCAGCAGCTCAGGGACAATCAGGTCGTCATACTTTTTGATGGTACCGTCCGTTTCATACCGCACCATGGAATATTCCCGGCTAAACAGCGCCATCCGATAGTAGCTGATGATATCCGGCTGCACCTGGGCATAAGGGATACGGCTGTACAGCGTGCCATAAAAATTGTGTTCCAGATAGTTCTGTTCAAACTGGGCCAGGGTGCGGGGAGTAAAGGACATCTTATCCGAGAGCACGGTATACAGATAATAGCCTCCCAAACCGGTCAGCTCCGGATGGGTCCGATAGTAGGTATATTCATCCATCGCCGCAAACAGGGCGGAATAGACGTCGCAGGCGGTAATTACTCCCGAGATATCCCGGTAAATGGAATCGATATAGGTTTTCTGGTTGAAAAGGGGGGCGCTGGAGGGGATATCATCCTGTTTGATGGCGCAGGCGGTGGGCACCACCACCGCATAGGTGGGAATATAGTAGCGGTAAACAAATTCCAACATTCCATTGATATTGCTCTGGGTGATGGAATCGTTGGGTACCGCAATGTTTTCGTACATCGCGTCGTCGGTGAGGAAGATACCGTCCTGCAGCTGCTGTCCGGCAAATCGCTTGAGTTCTACCTTAAGCTGTCGAAGGGTAATGTATTCCTCCAACTGCTGTTTGAGCAGCGCATTGGCGTCGGAAGTTGCCTGCTGGGACAGCAGCAGCGCGTCCACTCCCACAGATTGCTTCTGAGACTGCTGCTGAAACACCGTGGGAAGCAGCGAACGCAGCAGTTCTGGATGCCGGGAAAGGGCAAAACCGAAAGGGAACGCCAGCACCAGCACCGAAATTACATTGATTGCCCCCAATACAACAACCCGCCATCTTTTGGTCATCGGTTTCACCTCCCTATAAAAGTACCAGTACACTAAGGCCCAGCAACGCCATCGCCAAAACCAGAGAAATCCCACGAAGAAGCAGAGTGGAAGCGGCCAGCTGCGCACCTTCTTGACGGCGATTGATGGGGGGAAGAGAGAGTACTCTGTGCAGCGGACGCAGTACCGGCATGGAAAACACCATCGAAGCGACAAAAACCAACCAATTGGTTCCAATCAGATACAGCTCCTTGGTTTCCTTGAAAGGGGTTGCAATCCCAGCCATCGAGCGAAGATAGGAAAAAACAAAACCATTGCCGGGATTTATCAGCAGCAAAAAGGAATACAGCAGCAAAAGCCAGGTAAATATCCTTCGGAAAAAGATGGGGATCACCTTGAGATATTTGGCCAGAGCACACTGTTCCAGCACCACCAAAATTCCCAAAAAAAGCCCCCATCCAATGCCGTTGAGATCGGTAGAATACCACATAGCTATCAATACAGAGGAAATCAGAAGGTTAAAGACGGCGGAGGCCATTCCGTTGGGATCGGCGGAGAGCTGTACCGAAACATATTTGCGGACAAAAGCGGTAACCGATCCGTGAAAACGGGTCTGAAAATCATAGACAGAACCGGCAGCCAGAGGATAATCAAATCCCGAAGGGTACTGAAAGCCAAACATCATCCCCAGCCCCTGCGCCATCTCACACCAAGAGGAAAAAGCGTAGTAATAGCATAGTACTACGCATACTAAGCCGACCCAGGCTGAGAGAACAGTAATGTTTTCCGGATATAGAGCCATCAGCTGATGGGTAAGGGATTTAAGCTCAGGCAGTAGAAGCACCTGCTTGGCAAAACCAAAAACAAAGAGACAAAAGCCTCGGGAAACCCGGTCCAGATTAAACTTTCGATTGGAAAGTTGCATCCGAAAATGGTTGTAGGAAAAGAGGGGCCCCGCCACAATTCTGGGGAACATGGTACAGTAAAGGGCAAAGCGGATGTAATTTTTTTCATACACCTCGTCCCCTTTGTAGACGTCAATCAGATATCCCAGGGCGGAGAACAGATAAACATACATTCCCACCGGAACATAGTTGGCGTTTAACTCATATCCGGTGCCTGCTACCAACGCAATTCCAATGTTTTTGACCATAGAGAGAATCAGCATCATCCTGCGTCGGTTGTTGTCGTTGTCATAATGCTGCATCAGCCGGGAGAGCAGATAATCGATGGTGACAGAGGCCAGCATAAAAAACAGATAAAATACCTCCAACTGACTGTAAAACAGCAGTGAAAGCAACAAAAGCACCAGATTTTTCCCCTTCTGAGGGGTAACGGCATAGATCAGCAAACTGCAAGGCAAAAACAGCGTCACAAACCATAGGCTGGTAAATTCCAAAGTATTCCCTCCCGTCGGTGTTTCTAACATTCCCCTACTAAAGATGCAGCGTCATCCCTGGGGCAGCTGCTCCAACCGACAGCGCGCAAGCGCCTGGCGGTATTCCTCCCGGGTCATAGTAGCGTTGATTACCTGCAGCAGTGCGTTGGCCGAAAGATAATGGGGCAAGGACAACTGACGCAACAGCTGTAAGCGCAGCGCCTCGCTGTTCTCCTTTCCCGTAAGGCCATCCTCGTAAAAATCCAGCTTGGTCAGCGGATGGGTTTCTCTGGGTTGAGAGATCTCCCCGGCAAGCACCCCTGCTCGCTGCAGGGCCTCCAGCAAAATTTGGGTGGACATCCCCTCCACCCCCAAAGTTCCTTCCTTGGAAGGCTGAAGCTTACGTTTTTCTTTTCCCAAAATCTCCGGAATATAGGCGTGATAAATGTTTTTGTAGTCTTCTTTGGAAATCGCACCCTGTAAATACCGGCGTATCCGAAATCCTGCCGTGTCTGAATCGGTGAGGATCACAATCCCCTTTTTGTGAGCCAAAGCACGAATCAAGGCCAGCTTCTCCCGATCCTTAAAGATGCGAAAACCATTGGTTTCCACAATGACAGTATCCAGAAGCGATGACAGGCGGATTTTATCATATCGGCCCTCCACAATAACGGCCTGGGTGAGTGTAATCAAACGGGTCCCCCTCCTAGTCGATTTTTCCGTTTTCCTGCTGGCGCAGTACAAACAGTTTTGTCAGCAGCTCCTCCATCAGCACCTGATCAGAAATTCTGGCCGATTTCAGTTGCTGATCCGTCTCGGTCAGCAGTTGGATGGCACTGCGAAGGAAAGCCGTAGAACAGCGGGATACCTCTCGAAAGGCATTGCGCACCCGAAATTCCCGGCCTTTATAATCAAACGCCGCCAGAACCTCGTTTACCCCTTTCCCCTGACGGGATGCCACCTTCGCTCTGTAAATATCGATGATTCCGGACGCCAGCGCCCCCAAAATTGCCACCGACTGCTCCCGCAGATAAAACAGATCCCGCAGGATTCCCATCGCCCCATCATAATCCCCTCGGATCACGGCGCTGGATAACGCAAAAGCAGTCGTCTCAATGACCGGACAGCAGCATGGATCCAAATCTTCCCCCGTGATCTCCCGATTACGGCAGTAGGCGGACAATTTGTCCATCTCATTTTGAATCAGCAGCATATCCCCGCCACAAAGCTGATATACCCTACGAAAATTTTCTCGGGAGATGGTGGCGTCATACTGGTTGGCTCGGTTTACTGCAAACCGGTACAGATCCCCCTCGGTGCGCTTTTGCAGCTCCACAATCTGGGCAAAAGGATCAATCTGTTTTTGCAAGGTGCGAAACCTGCTGCTTTTTTTCAGCACAAATTCCGGCGCACACACCAGCAGCAATACACAGCTTTCAGGAGGGTCCGAAAGGATTTCTTTGAGTTTTTGATACTCCCCATTGGGAATTTTATCCAAATCCAGATCCTTGATATAAACACAGTTTTTATCTCCCATCAGCGGCAACGCCTCTACCGCATCGGCCACCAAATCACACCGAAGCGCTTTGCCGTCAAAGACATGATAATTAAAATCTGTAGTTTCTCCCCGCAGCGCCGCCTTGACAATGCGCTGGGTATACAGCTCCTTGAGATATTCCTCCTGGCCGCAAAGAACATATACCCTGGAAAGAGGGTCCTGTTTGAGATGGCGCAGCAGCGTTTCCTCCTGGGTATGCAGCATATGGCAGACCGATCCTTTCTCTTGCTTTTCATGGGTAATAACAATACAGAAGTGCCGACAGGTCAGGATATCCGTTTGACACTGCCATCCCGCAGGGTAAAAACCGCCGTCTGGGTATCCGCATACACCGTCTCAGCGCCTCCTGGAATATGAAAAAGATTATAAGGCTCTGTTTGCGTGGTGACAATGTAGTAATCAGAGGGAAGCGTTTCAATTCCCTGGGCGCGGCAGGAGGGCAGCATCACCAGCTGATGCCGGGAATAGATATCCAGCGAAATGGTATCGTCACCAGCAAGAAACAGCAGCAGCCCGGTATTGTCCATCTTGGCAGATACCGCATAGCCATCCTCCTGCGGCAGCTGCACCAGCTGCACAGAGAGAGCAGAGCCCATGGAAAGAGAACAGGGTTCCATTGGCAGATACTGCTGGGCATACAGCAGATAGTCTTTGGCATCCGGCGCATCGGGAGCACAGATCATATGAATCTCCGCTTCCCGGCAAACCGGTTCCAGCGCCGCGCTGACCCTGGAACCCAACACCGCCAGCTCCAATTCCCGGATACCATAATCCATCAAAACCTGCGCCACCGATTCCCCCTCCCGTTGGGTGCGTATCTCCCCCATCAGGAAATGGGTACGTCCCTGGGAGACGATGACGCAGCCAGTATCCTCAGGGACAACCACCCGAATCAGCTCAGCGGTAATCAGCTGATATCCCATCCAGGAGACACAAAAGGAGATAACGCTCCACATGGCCGCGGAAAAGATCACTCCGGCGCGTTCCCGATGGCGCACACAGACCACCGCCATCCCCATCGTCCCCACAAACCAAAGGGCAATCCAACCCATACCGCTGGAAACCACAGCAAAGGGAAGTTCCCCCAAAACGCCCAGCAACAACCGCAAAAGACCGGTAACTCCCTGAGCCAACCAAAGTAGAACCGTTCCGAAAAGCGGGATGTTGGAGGCAATGCTCACCAGTATCCCGCTGAGCAGCATTGGGGTGAGCAGCACCGCTGCCAGCAAGGTCGATATTGGAGACAACAGAGAGATGGAATACCCTGCTACCCAAGAGATAGGAAGCACCGCCAAAGAGGCAACGATACTGGTACAGAGGGAACGCACCGCCAAAATCCCCAGCTTACGTCCGGCAGCAGATATTCCCTTATGATCCTTTTCGCCGGATGTAAGACCCAGACGTCCAACAAAAAAGTTGGAAAGCGGCTGTGCAAACAGAAGGATAGCGAGGGTAGCCGAAGCGGAATACCACAGCGAAAGGGACGCCGCGCACAGCGGGTTCCAACAAACCAGCAGAAAAAGAGCCATTCCCAGCGCGTTCACTCCGTCATATCGGCGGAAAATGGCCTCCGACAACAACAGCAGCGACCACATCACCGCTGCACGCAGCACCGAATAAGGCGCACCGGTCAGCATGGCGTAGGCGACGATTCCAACAAAACAAACCGCAGAACGAACCGGCGGGGAGAAACGCCGCACCGGCAGACGCAGCAGTGAGGCCACCACCGAGAGATGAAACCCGGATATGGCCAGCAGATGTGACAAACCGCATCGGGTAATCTGGCGCTGTATCTGGTCGCTGAGGTGAGAGCGGTCTGCGCACAGCATGGCGCAGATCAATGCCCCACCGTCATTGGGCATGGCAAACCAGATGCGGCGGGACCATTGCCGGCGAAGGATGGAAAAGCGCGTCTCCAAACGAAGGGACTGGGCAGGAGAAAACTGGGCAGATACCACCCTGCCCCGCAAGAAGATTCCGGAGGCAGCGCTGACAGCCTGCTGCCAGGAGGAGGGATTCTCCACCGGATAAAAATAGGCGGTCCCGGATAAATTTTCTCCCAATTCCCCGGCCGCCAGATCAGAACCGGCCCAAAGCTGCATCTTTACAGGGCCATCGAGATTGGAACCGGGAAGGCTGGCAGAAAGGGTATAACAGACACTGTTATGATCGACGGTGATATCGGTAATCTGCCCTTCCACCTGCCACTCATTTCCTCCATAAGCTATGGCAGGCTGGAGCTGCCACACAGCGGTAACGGCAGACCGTCCCATTGCCACGGCAACTGCGGCGAGAAAAAACAAAATCTGTTTGCGGTTGGGAAATCTTCCGGTCAGCTGTTTACCCGCACCGGTCAGCAGAATTCCCAGAAAACAGCAAAGCACCAAACTTCCCAAAAGCACTGCGGGCATAGGACCAATCCACGCCGCCAGCGCGGCAGCGATAAAGGCAGAAAACCCGGCGACAGCCATCGGCGGCATAAATCCCCCTCCCTCCGATACGTTCACCAACAGGGAAACGAAATTTTCTCTTTTAGTATAATACGGAGAGGGGGATTTGTCTATTTTAGAATACCGAGATCATGGAATCTCCGCGCTGTAAAAACACACCTTTTTCCACCGGCTGTACCAGAAAAGAGCGCACCGGCGGAGCTATCTGGGAGAGACAGTGGCGCGCCTGCTCCTCCTGATCAAACGCCGCCACCACTGCGGAACCGCTTCCGGTCATACAGCAGCCCAAAGCGCCGCACTGTTCCATCTGCTGGCGCAGTCTTTCCACCGCGGGACACTGAGCAGCTCTTTCCAAAACATTCTGCATCTGACGGGCCACACCGGGAAACTCCTGTCGGTCCAAGGCTTTCAACATTTCATCGGTATTGGGGTGGAAAACTGTCTGCGGCACCAGCTGATCAAACCGCTGAAAACAAGGTCCGGTGGCGACGCCCTGAGGCGGTTTGGCAATCACAAACCATCCTTTTGTCAGAGGTGGCAAAGGGGTAAGCTTTTCTCCGATGCCTTCCACAAGTTGGGTCCCTCCCACGATACAAAACGGAAGATCGGCGCCAATCTGTAAACCTAAGTGGCAGAGCTGCTGCTGGGTTAAGGGATTTCCGAATAGTCGGTTCAGGCCCAACAAAACGGCAGCCCCGTCGGCGCTGCCGCCCGCAAGCCCTGCCTCACTGGGAATTTGTTTGGTAATGGCAATATGCAGGCTGGGAGTTTTGCCGATGGACTGATAAAAAAGCTGAGCCGCTTTCCAAGCAATGTTACGGGCATCGTTGGGGACTCCGGGCTGCTGGCAGGTTAGTGTAATTCCAGGAGTATAGCCAGTGGTTACAACGATGGTATCGTAAAGGGAGACTGACTGCATTACCATCTGCATAAGATGGTATCCATCCTCCCGTTTCCCCAGGATATCCAATGACAGATTGATTTTCGCCGCAGCCAAAAGGGTAACGGTATCCTCAGACATCTATTTCTCTCCTTCTCAACTCAAAAACGGTTCTTGTGGAAAAGTAAACCTCCCCACTTTACCCAACGAAAAAAGGTTTGGAGTCCAGAACCTTTCCTCAAAAGGTTCTGGTCGCGGCCGCAGCCGCGAAACACCCCCGCACTCTTTCGCCGGAGGGGCTCTCTTTCTCCCTCTCAGTTTCCGCCTAGCCCCTCCGGCGTTCCAATGCACCGCATTGGAATATCGTTCAAAGCAGGGCCACGAATATTTTATAAAATATGGATTGCTATGACAAGATTTCAATATTTCAAAAACCAGGAAACCGTCCAAAGATTGACGAGGTTGCAGAACTTTGGAAATGGTTGGGTTGGTTCTTCGACCCAATTCCAATGCTTCGCATTGGCCCGCCGGAGGGGTGGAGTGGAAATTAAAAGGTAGAATTGAGACCCTCCGGCGGGGGATCGGGGGTTTCGCGGCTGCGGCCGCGACCAAGGGGATTTTGAGGTAATCCCCCTGGACCCCAAACCTTTTTATTTTTGGCGTTTGTAGGTTAGATGCGGAATAGACGAAAGCTTTTGATGTCTATGGCTTTCACCGGACACATCTCGTGACAACAATAACAGCGGATACATCCGTCCCGGCCAATCTTTGCCTTGTGGTTCTCTACCCGTATAATCCGCTGCGGACAGCTTTGGGCACATTTGCCACAGCCAATACAGTCCTTTGTCCGTACCACCGGATGCGGTGTCAACAGCGCGTCCGCCGCTTTCTTGGCAGGACGGTATAACCATCCGGGCAGATAATCCAGAAAATCAATGTTCTTCTGCCGAGGTTTGTCAAAATCCTTGATCGGCGTCACTTCATCCCCAATCAGCGTCACCTGGGAAACTTGATCTGGACATAACCCCCGCCGTATGGCGTTTTGCAACACCGGAATCTGCGACAAAGGCATATCAATCAGATAAGCCAGTACCAAATCCAGCGCATATGGATCGGTGGAACAGAAAATGCGCTCTACCTTCCTCCCGTTTCCTCCTGAAGGCCCATTGCCCTCCATCGCCTCAATGCCGTCCACAAAGGTAATGGCAGGATGTACACATTCCCATAAATCAATCAGCATATTGCAAAACTGCATCTTATCCGGAAAACGATAGTGAAGTTCCGGCTTTTGCAGCCCCGGAACCGAACCAAACATATTCTTTACCGCCCCGGAAAGCCCGGTCATCCCATGGGTTTTTAACTTGGCTACACTGATTACCAGATCTGCCTCCACCAGCGGCGTGATGATGTTGAAAGCCTTGCAGTTCTCACCTTGAGGAAACGAAACCTCTGTATAGCTAAAATCTTCGTTGAGCGAAAAGCCGTACTGCTCCCCATAGGCGGTCATCCCGGTGGCCTGATAAATTCCCGTCAGCTGGGATTTGTTGTAAAGCCCTCCCGGACTTTCCGCAACCATCACCGATCCGGCCCCCAGTTTGAGCAGATGCTGGGCAATGGCCGCAACTAAAGCCGGATGGGTGGTGGTTGCCTCCTCAGGCGTACGTTTCATCAGCAGATTGGGCTTTATGACCACCTTCATCCCCGGAGATATCAGCTGATCCAATTCCAACATCTCAAACTGGCGATCTACAGCAGCCTGTACCTGTTCATAGGAATAGGACTGCACCTTTAGCGCACAGACCGTACCAGACATCCTAAGCACTCCTTTCTTTGAGAAAAAACAGGCTGTCCAAAAACGACAGCCTGTTAATCAAATCCTTACAATGTTTTCAGAAATGCCTCAATGCGTTTGAGGGATTCCATAATGTGATCGATGGAATAAGAGTAGGAGATCCGCACATGGCCTTCGCCGGAGTCTCCGAACGCATTGCCGGGAACCACCGCAACCCGCTGGGCATACAACAGCTTTTGACAAAAATCTTCCGAGGAAAGACCAGTGATCTTGATGGAAGGGAATACATAAAACGCACCTTCCGGATTAAAACAGGTCAGCCCCATCCGGTTAAGCCCGTCCACTATCAGATGGCGACGCATATCGTATTCACTTTTCATCTTCTGGATTTCTTCATCACAGCTGCGCATAGCTTCCACCGCGGCATACTGGCTGGTGGTAGGTGCGCACATGATGGCAAACTGATGGACCTTGGTCATCTGTTTGATGATGGGAGCCGGTCCCGCCGCATATCCCAGACGCCAACCGGTCATAGCATAAGCCTTGGAAAAACCGTTGACCACAACGGTGCGCTCCTGCATACCAGGGATGGAAGCAATGGAAACATGGGGCTCACTGCCATAAGTCAGCTCCGCGTAGATCTCATCGGAAAGTACCAGGATGTTGGTATCCTGCAGCACCTTTGCAATCTCCTCCAGATGCTCCCGACGCATCACCGCTCCGGTGGGATTGTTGGGGAAGGGGAAGATCAGCAGTTTGGTGCGGGGGGTGATCTTTTCTTTCAGCGCTTGAGCAGTCAGACGGAATCCGTCCTCCGCTTTGGTCTCGATCGGTACCGGTACGCCGCCGGTCAGAGTGGTGATGGGAGAATAACATACAAAGGAGGGTTCGGGGATTAAAACCTCGTCCCCCGGCTCTACGCAGGCACGAATCAGAATATCGATGGCCTCCGATCCGCCTACCGTGACCAGGATCTCGTCCTTGCTGTGATAGCTCAGATGAAAACGGCGCTCCAGATATTTGGTGATCTCGGTGCGCAGTTCCGCCAAACCAGCGTTGGCGGTATACCAGGTGTGGCCCTTTTCCAAAGATACAATGCCGGCGTGACGGATCGCCCAGGGAGTACGGAAATCCGGTTCACCTACCCCCAGCGAGATGACGTTGTCCATCTCGTTGGCGATATCAAAGAAACGTCGAATACCGGAAGGCTTGATGTTGATCACTTTTTGGGAAAGCAGGGAGGAATAATCTATCACAGCAGAGATACCTCCCTCATATCCTTTTCCTTGTCCGCCAGCAAAATTCCCCGCTCTTTATATTTCTTCAAAACAAAATGGGTGGAGGTGGACTGGACCGCATCGATGGGCGCCAGCTTTTGGGAAACAAAAAGCGCCACATCCTTAAAGGATTTGCCTGCCACCGTTACCGCCAGATCGTATCCACCGCTCATCAGGTAACAGGTCTCCACCTCGTCAAAAGAATAGATGGTACGGGCAATCTCATCAAATCCATGATCCCGCATAGGGATTACCCGAATTTCAATACGGGCAATGACATACTCCCGATCGGTTTTATCCCAGTCAATAACGGCCTTATAGCCACGGATGACACCTTTATTTTCATATGCTGCAATTGCCTGGGCAACCTCATCAGCGGAGACGCCCAGCAATACGGCAAGCTGTTCATCTTTCATCCGGCAGTTTTTGTCCAGCAGGTTTAACAGGTTATCCATGACAAAATCACTCCTTCAAAAATTTCTTTCCTGTACCACCATCTTTGGCCCCGATTTAGCCTGTTTACAGGAACCTCTTATGGCATTTGGTTGGGATCGATATTAAGAGTAATTATAGCAAAAAAGTTGCAGAAAGTAAACCATTATCCCATCATAGTCCTGTGCAAATGAGCATTTTTAGGTTATGAAACATCCGGATTAAACCTTCCTGTTGCAGTTGACGGTTTTTGCTCTGGGAAAGCAAAAAAGATTGTCGCTTCTAAGGCTTTTTTTTCCGCGGTATTTATGATACAATAACGTTATTATAACCTTATCTTCAAAAAACACTTGTCCGTGAATAGCAAACACTTCCCCTTTGGGAAGGCCGTCACGAGAAGGAGGATATCTCTTTATGAAAGCAGTTATCACCGTTATTGGCCGGGATATGGTTGGTATTTTGGCCAAGGTCAGCACCGTGTGCGCACAGCATGATATCAATGTCATCGAAGTCACCCAGTCGGTTATGCAGGATCTGTTCGCCATGATAATGCTCACCGACATCAGCCACATGAGCGTGGATTTCAGCACGCTGGTGGATCAGATGGAACAGCTGGGAAAGGAACTTGGCCTTTCCATCCATGTCATGCATGAGGATATCTTTAACTCCATGCACCGCATCTGACTGACGAACTGATATTTTGAAAGGAGACAGCTTTTGCGGACATCTGTCCGAAAGCGCGTGGCATCATGGCTTTGTTAAATGTAAACGATATCCTGGAAACCATCACCATGATCCAGGATGAAAATCTGGACATCCGTACCATCACCATGGGAATCTCCCTTTTGGACTGCTGCGACAGCGATATCAATCGTTCCTGCCGCCGGGTTTATGATAAAATCACCTCCCGTGCCAGAGATCTGGTAAAGGTGGGAGAAGAAATCGAAAAACGCTATGGAATCCCCATCATCAACAAGCGCATCGCCGTTACCCCCATCGCCATGCTTGTAGCCGCCAGCGGCGGAGATCCGGTAGAATATGCTCTGACGCTGGAAAAAGCCGCTCAGAGCGTGGGCGTCAACTTTATCGGCGGTTATACCGCACTGGTACATAAAGGCTTTGCCGCCGGTGATCTGGAGCTGATTCGCTCCATCCCCGAGGCCCTCTCCCGCACCGAGCACGTCTGCTCCTCGGTAAATATCGGTACCACCAAGAGCGGCATCAATATGGACGCCGTGCGGATGATGGGTGGAATTGTAAAGCAAACCTCCGAGCTCACCGCTGACCGGGACTGCATCGGCAGCGCCAAGCTGGTGGTATTCTGTAACGCTCCCGAGGATAACCCCTTTATGGCCGGCGCTTTCCATGGCCCCGGCGAACCGGATTGCGTCATCAATGTGGGCGTATCCGGTCCCGGCGTGGTGCGGGCAGCCCTGGCCAAAGCCGGGGATTGCAGCATCGACGAGGTTGCAGACATCGTGAAAAAAACCGCCTTCAAGATCACCCGTATGGGCCAGCTGGTGGGAGACGCTGCTTCCAAAATGCTGGGAGTTCCCTTCGGCATTGTAGATCTCTCTCTGGCGCCTACCCCGGCGGTAGGAGATTCTGTTGCCCATATCCTGGAGGAGATGGGTCTGGAAACCTGCGGCGCACATGGCACCACTGCCTGTCTGGCGCTGCTTAACGACGCAGTGAAAAAGGGCGGCGTAATGGCATCCTCCCGGGTAGGCGGACTTTCCGGCGCCTTCATCCCGGTCACCGAGGATGCGGGAATGATCCATGCGGCTCGGGTCGGCGCCCTCTCCATTGAAAAGCTGGAAGCGATGACCGCCGTCTGCTCGGTTGGCCTGGATATGATCGTCATCCCCGGCGATACCCCAGCCGACGTCATCTCCGCCATCATCGCCGACGAGGCGGCCATTGGTATGGTCAACTCCAAAACCACCGCCGTCCGGGTCATCCCTGCCATCGGCAAACAGATTGGCGATGAGCTGGAATTTGGCGGACTGCTGGGCAGCGGACCGGTGATGAAGATCAACTATCATTCCCCCGCCAGATTCATCTCTCGTGGCGGTTATATTCCCGCGCCGATGCAGAGCCTGAAAAACTGATCCCTATGGAGCGTCTCTTCGGCGCTCCATTTTTTCTTTCTATAAAAAATGTAAAAAAGGAGGTGGTTTTCCTGAAACAGCTGATTATGATCAATGGAACGATGGGGGTAGGAAAATCCGCCACCAGCCGGGAACTGATGAAGCTGCTGCCCAACAGTGTATTTTTGGACGGGGATTGGTGCTGGGAGATGTCTCCCTTTGTGGTAAATGAGGAGACAAAGGCGATGGTGATGGATAATATTGCCCATCTGCTCAACAATTTTTTGGCCTGCTCCGTCTATGACTATGTCATCTTCTGCTGGGTAATGCATGAAGAATCCATTGTCCGCCAGCTGCGTTCCCTGCTCAAAGGAGAGTTTCAGCAGCATCTGTTTTCTCTGGTATGTTCCCAGCGGGCGCTGGTGCAGCGGCTTTTCAGAGATGTGGCGGCGGGAATCCGCAGAGATGATATCATCGACCGAAGCGTTCCACGGCTGGAAAACTATCGCAACATGGACTCGATAAAAATCGATGTGACCAACATCACTCCTCTTGATGCAGCCCAACAGATTGCCGATTATCTGAAAAAATTTCCCGGTTGAATAAAAACTTTCCACGGCTTCAGCCAAAGGATAGAAAAAAGCGCGGTGTTTCTTTGAAATGAACCGCCCCCCGTCAAGTAGAC
>DBQB01000045.1:19814-29704 GCA_002305685.1 Ruminococcaceae bacterium UBA1405 | reverse complement strand
TTTGAAATTATCCCAAACACTCTAACTTCCATCCCTGGCATTGGCAAGGTTTACTCCGCCGGTATTATCGCTGAGATCGGCGATATCCACCGTTTCAGCTCTCAAGCCTCTGTCGCTAAGTTTGCCGGTCTTGTCTGGCACAAAAGCCAATCCGGTGAATTTGAAGCCGAACATTCCCAAATGATTAAATCTGGCAACCGCTATCTCCGTTACTACCTGCTGGAAGCCGCCAACTCTGTGAGAAGATGCGACTCCGAGTTCCGGCGCTACTATGACCTTAAATTCAAAGAGGTCAACAAGTACCAGCACAAACGCGCACTCGCTTTAACTGCCAGAAAACTGGTCCGGTTGGTCTTTCGACTGCTGAAAGACAACCGCCTGTATATCCCGCCGGAGGGCTGAGCGAACCGTTTGCCGCTCTGGTGTTCATGCCCTGTTTCAAATTTTCTCAGGGGCAGGGCTTAGATTGTTGTTGCCTTTTTGCTTCTGACATCCTGCTTTGTGTACTGTTTTACTCAATTTTTCCTTGCATCACCCTCTTGACTTAATACCATTGGACTTCTTCTGCTTGCTTATTCAATCCTCATCCCCAGCCTTGAAGTTGTAGATGGGGCGGATGATCTTTACTACATCCGCTGTGGGGCCGATGTTGTCCAGAATGTCCTGCATCCCCTTATAGGCCATGGGGCACTCATCCAGGGTGGCCTTGCTCACCGAGGTGGTGTAGACCTCCGCCATCTGCCTTTTGAACTCAGACACCGTGAAGGATTGCTTGGCGTCCGCCCGGCTCATGAGCCGCCCCGCGCCGTGGGGGGCGGAGCAGTTCCAGTCCTCGTTGCCCTTGCCCACACAGAGCAGGCTCCCGTCCCGCATATTGATGGGGATGAGCAGCTGTTCGCCCGCCTTGGCGGACACGGCCCCTTTCCGCAGGATCATGGCGTCGGTGTCGATGTAGTTGTGGATGGTGGTGAACTGCTCCTCCACATGAAGCTTCATGCCCCCCACAATCTCGTCCATCATGGCCTGCCGGTTGAGCATGGCGAAATGCTGGACAATCTTCATGTCGTGGATATACTGCCGGAACAGCTCCCCGGACACATAGGCCAGAGCTTTGGGGATACTGGTCTGCTTGAGGTTTTTCAGTTTCTTCAGTTCTTTCTGGATTTCCTTTTCCCGGCCCTCTGCCTTCATCTGAGCCATCAGCGCCCGCAGGGAGGCGTCGTCGGTGCGGTTGAGCACCTTGTAGCCCGCCTCCTGATAGTAGCCGGCCACCTCTACGCCCAGATGACGGCTGCCGGAGTGGACCACGATGTAGAGATTTCCTTCGTCGTCCTTGTCCACCTCAATGAAGTGGTTCCCGCCGCCCAGGGTGCCGATGCTCTTTTCCGCCCGGAGCAGATCCACATGGCGGGCACAGCACAGCTCGCTCAGGTCGATCTGGCTGAGATAGCGGTGGGCCTTATCCCGGATGGAGAAGCCGGAGGGGATCTTCTCATAGATCAGCTTGTCCAGCTTCTGAAGCTCCAGCCGTCCCTCCCGGATGCGGATAGTTTCCATGCCGCACCCAATGTCCACCCCCACCAGATTGGGCACCACCCTATCGGTTATGGTCATAGTTGTGCCGATGGTGCAGCCCTTGCCGGCGTGGATGTCGGGCATCAGCCGGATGCGGCTGCCCGCCGCAAATTCTTGGTTGCACAGCTCCTGAACCTGTGCGATGGAGGCGCTGTCCACCACATCGGTGAAGATCTTGGCCTCGTTGTATTTTCCTTTAATTTCTATCATGGTTACCTCTCAATATTCTATGGGGGCATAGCCCCGTCAAGTCATTTCATATAGTAGGGCAGTATCGCCCTGCACCAGCTCCAGATGGGAGCGCAGCGTTTCCAGCCCGCTTTGCACCGCACCAGTGGGCAGGTTCCAGTCTGGGGCAATTTCAGCGGCCAGATCCGGAAGATTCTGTTCCCGCAGAGCTGCCAGCAGATCAGACGCCAGCTCTCCCTCCAGCAGAGCGCAGTCCAGGGTGTCCTCCGTCTGGGGAGCAGGAAAACGGACATCCAGATCCAGCTCGCTCTCACACCAGTCCCAGATGGCCAGATAGACCGCGCCGGAGCAGTCGCCGCCGTACAGTTCCTGCCGCTGGCCGTCTTTGAGCAGATAAAAGGATGCGATCTGTGACATAGTGGTTCCTCCTGCATGTTATTCTTGTTCCATCAGCCATTCTGCCTGCATCCGGATCACATAGAAGGCCCGCACCCAGTCCAGCTCCTGCTCCATGGATTCCTCCAAAGCAAGCAGGCGGCGCTTTCCCAGCCTGCGGTCCAGAAGGGCAAAGACACGGACAAGCGGATTCTCGCTGGTAAGGCTTTTCTCGATGCTCTGGTTGTCAAATTCGTGAAACGCCTCATAGAAAAAAACGTTGTCAAAACAGCCGTCGTTCAGCGTCTCTTCATGGGCCAGCCGGAAGGGGGCCTTTGGGTCGTCCTCTCCGATGCCCTCCCGCCGCAGGGCCTGATATCTGTTCCAGTAGTTCTGCTCATAGGCATAGTAGTTGCTTCGCAGCACCTCCACGCCGTCCAGTCGGATGGCCGCCCGGCCTGTTTGGTCATGGCTTTTCCAGTAGCTGGCGGCAAAATACTGGATGTGCCCCCGGAGCGCCGGGCACAGGTAATCATTTTCCAGTTTGTTCCGGATTCCGCTCCAAGTTGACATAGGTACTTGTCTCCTTTCTGATGCCGTTGCGGGCGTTGCCCCTTCCGCAGAATTTGCCTTTTGTGTTTGAAGTGTTATCCGTTGAATCCGCCGACTTCAATTTTATATTTGCAGTCGACCTCGATACAAACTAAATGTCCCATGAAATAGTCGAGTTCCGCATCCAAATCGATGTAAAAGCCAGTTTCGCTTCCATTTACAAATACCGTTACATTGTTTACAAACAGTGCTTTTACAAACTCATCTTCTGAAATCTTCCCATCCGCTTCCAGCGTTCCATCTTCGATCATTTCATTCACGACGTCTATACAGTCATCGTTCTCATCCAAAAATGCTCGGATAATGGTATCTTTATGGTCATTGACCCAATTTACCTTTTCCAAAACGATATCGCCTATATTTCCCTCTGTGCTCTGAAACTCAAGGAGAATTTTAGTCTTTCTATCCCATACAGTCCATTCTCCAACATGAAAGCCGAGTTTGCGATCAAATACAAATTCCGTATTTCCCAAAATGATTTTATCCGGCATTTCGACCCTTTTCTTCTTTGAAAATAGTCCCATATATACCTCCATAACTTTACATGTATTACTGTGCCCGCCAGTCTCGATAGCGTTTTTCATGGGCGATGTTTTCAGTGTTCATTGAGATACCTCGCCAGTTTCTTCTCCAGCAGTTCTGTCATATCATTGCAGAGGCGCTTTACCTTGTCCTGCTCATGGGCATAGTACCAGATGGTTTCCTCTCCGGGGCGGAGCAGGAGCTGGTCGCCGTCCGCTTCTTTCCAAAACTCGCCCAGCACACAATACCGCTCGCCATGAATGGTCAGATCAAACATCCCGGAAAGGGTAAGGATCACGCCTGTGGATACATTGATGCCTGCGGTCAGCAGGAAGAACTCCCGCACCTGGGACGGGAGCGTGAAGCCCAGCACGCTTTCTTGATTCCCGATCTGCTCCTCCGTGGCGGCGGGCTTGATCTCATCAGAGGGGTCCAGCACCTTTGCCAACGCCTTGGAGAACTTGGGATAGCGTCGAAACAGCTCCGGGTTGTCGGCCTTGAATTTCGCTTGCTTTTCCCGCTGCACCCGCTCCTGCTCCTTGCAGAAAGCGTCCAGCTCGGCCAAATACCGCTCCTGGTAGAGATTGCTGGCCTCAAATGCTGTGCCGCTCTTTTCCAGAATGGCGATGGCTCCCTTTTGGCTGCCAAACACCGGGACCCACTGAAAACCGTGTCGGCAGGGCTTCAGTTTCAGGAATTCACCCCGACTCAGCAGGGCTTCCAACTCCGTCTCATGTTCGTCCCACCAGTTCCACCAGGTTTCGGGAGTTTCCCGCCCCTCGACCAAGTCAAGGAGTTTTACTGTCAATAATTCTTTGTTCATAGGTGTCCACGCTCTTTCTCCGCCATCACGATACTTGTGATTCCATGACTTCGCCATTATCGTTGATATAAGTGTAATGAATAAAATCCTCGTCCACAAGCAACAGGTATGGACTGAAAACTTCCCATGCATCATGATCGCTCATGATGTCAGAATATTTGCCAAATATATAAATCTCAAATAAGGCGTCTGTTCCCATTAAAAAGCACAAGTAGACATTTCCATGGGGATATGGGCAAACTTCTTGGATCGCCAGCTGCCCCGGCCGCACAAAATTGAGCTTTGAGAGAAAGGTTTCAATTTTGCGTGTTTCCACTTCATCTGCGTATCGGTATTTCTGAGAAAACTGCTCGATATTTTTCATAAAATGGTCTTTGTATCGCTGTATCTCTGCGCTTTTTTGCTTTTCTTTCAGATGAGCTTTTTTCTGTGCCAAAAGCTCTTTCAAATTGTCATCCATAGGCAGACTCTCCGTTTCACGGGGTGCGGTGCTTTAATCGAAATCCATCCAAACCAGGTGTTTCCCGCAGTGGAGGCACTGGAACAGATAGCATTGCAGATGCCCGCCGTTGACGGATTCCTGGATCATTTCCCTCTGCTCATCGTCCCACATGGGATCGTCCAGCACATCCTCCAGCACGCCCAGCGCCCGCAGTTCTCTGACACCCACATGGCCCAGGTAGGCGCAGTAGTCGCTGCAGTGGGCGCGCCAGTATTCCTGCTGCCAGCCACAGTAGCCAGGAGTTCGGTGGATGAGCTCGTCCAACTGGGCCGGGTCCTCCACGCCATCGTCCACGGAGCAATCGTCCTGGAAGTTGCCGTCATATTTCCGGGCCGCCTCGCCGCTGGCGATACACTCCGGGCACAGATACTCAATATCCTCCACAGCGTAAAAGGGGCCCGTATAGAAAATATGGGTTGTCTTGCCGCAGCAGTCGCAGGCAACGCCATCCACGGACTCCTCAAAAGCGCCGGTTTCCAGCGGATTGGGGTGATACCGGAAGGTGGACAGGCCCAGCTGGGCCTGCCGCTCCTTCTCTTTCTGCTTCTCCTCCGGCGTTTTGGGCTTGGGGAGAGCATAATGATTGCCCCAGTTTTCCGCATATTCCTTCAGCGTGCCCAGCCGCTTGAGTGTCTTTTTATCGGAACGATTTCCGATTTGGCAGAGCAGTTCGTAGGCATCCTTCTTGAAATCCAGCAGATCATACACATCCACCAGCACTTCCTTGGCCTGTTTGTCTTCCGATAGCTCCAGTTTCTCCTTGAAGGTATAGAGAACGCGGACACTGTCTGGATTTCCTTTTGTCTCCCGAAACTGTTTTTGGAGTTCAATATATTCCTTCAGATATTCGTTCATGGTCACAATCTCCCATCAATCCCACCAGAAGTACCAGACGGTGGACTGCCGCAGCACATCGGCCAGCGCGCCCACGGTGGCGTCCTCCGGCTCCTGATCCACAATGTCTGGACAGAAACCGTACTGTTCCAATGCCACTTCCATGGCCTTCTCCTTGGGGATGGGGGCCGGGAGCAGGAATTCTAATTCATCGTGGCTCATGGCGGCAGGCACCGCGCCATACTGCTCGAACCAGTATTTGGCCGCTGCCATCAGTTCCGGCGTATCGGGGCACTCATTCCAGTTGCCAAAGGGCAGGTAGGCAAAAATCTCCCAGGGGTTCTTTATCGGGATCTTGGCCAGAATCAATGGGTGTGTCATGTGGCTATCCGAATCCCAATAGCTTGAGAAACGGCAGTTATCGTAGCCGCCCTCCATCTCGCCCAGGATTTCCTCATCCCAGTCCATATCGTCATCCTCGGCTTCCGCTTTACGCTGGCCGGTCAATTCCTCCAAAACCGCCTTTCCGTCTTTGACGGAGGTGGAGAGCATCTTCTTCCGGTACTCCGTTACAGTTTTCAGGTCAAATTCGTAAATGTCTGCATCATTCTTCGGGTCGGCGTTCATCACCAGACACTCAAGCAGCGTTTCGTCATCTGCCTTGATGAGTACCGGCACAAAGCCTTCATGGGCGCTGTCCCGTTTGGCATAACCGTAAGCTGCCATGATGGGGTCATCGTCCTTCATGGAGGGGAAATAGGTGCATTCGCAGTCCAGATACTCCATAATGGCCCGGGCTGTATCAGAAGGCTCCAGTGTGTCCTCGTCGAAGTCCTGTTCCTGCCAGTTGGTAAAGCGTTTCTCGATCACCTTTGCCATGGCCTGATAGTAGTCCTCGTCAAAGGGAATGAACAGATAGGCTTCATCCTGGATCTCGTCGGAGTAATTGCGCTCCCGCCCAATGACACCAATAGCGTAATCATCGACATCACTGGGGAAATAGGGGCTATCCGGCTCCCCATAGTAGTAGGAGGCAAAGGCCCGACCAATCTTGTTGAACATCGGGCCCACCAGCTGCCCGTCCAGTTCATCCCGGATAAACGCCCGCAGGTCTACACTGGCAGGATCAGCCTTGACCTTTTCTACTACCTCTTTGTACTCCGCGAGGAATTCTTCACCCATCAGGTCATGCTCCATGCACCAGCGCAGGTAAATGGCCATGTGGTTGCAGGCGCTCAGCTCATCAACCGGCAGATTCTTTTCCTGAATGGTTTCCAGGTGCCAGTCAGCGCAATCCATTTCCATCACGCCGCCGTCCTCCACGCTGCCAAGTTTGCCCATAGTCATGGCGTTGGGACGGGTATTGTAAGTCACAAAGCTGATGCCGTCCATTTTGTCCAACAGAGCATCTGCGTCATGCTCCATCTTATATTCCAATTCCTCTCGGTAGAGGGGAATCACCTGATAGAAGTTGACCTCCTCGCCGCCCGGCAGGATGCAAACTTCACTGCCATCCTCCGTATCTTGGGGACCTGTCAGAATGGCAGCGCAGAGCTTTGTGTCTTTTGCAAAGTTCTCCTCATTGTCCATGGTATGGCCAAAGCCCAGCCAGGTATCGCTGGCAATGGGCAGGCGGGCCAGGGTTTTCAGCAGGCGGATGGGCCAGTACCACCGCTCGTCTCTCATGTCCTCCTGCTTCAGCTTCCAGTCCTTGGGCAGGGCGATGGCCAGCTCCGCCCGCTCCAGCTTGTACTCCGCCAACTCCTCCGGCACATTCATCCGGTGGGCGCCCATGCCCATGGTGACCAGGGTATAGTAGTCCCGTTCCTCAGAAGGCGGAACAACGCAGATGTCCACATGGATGTCCGGGGAAGACAGCTCGTGGAATACATTCTCGAAATCACCAAAATACTGCTGGATGTGTCCCTCGATGGCCTCCATTTCCTCCTCGGTGTAGACCTCGGGAACACCGGCTTCTTCATCCTCGGACGCTTCGCCGTCCGGGTCATCGTCATCATCGTCAGGGTCACCGTCCGATGACGCCCAGGAGATTTTCAGTGTCATCTGATCTTCCGGCAGACCGACGCCAGGGCTGCGGGTGATGGTGTGCTTATCATCTGCATCAAAACCGATGGTCTCTCCGTCGTGCAGTTCCACATCATTCTCCAGCACATAGGACACAAGGCTGGCCAAAAAGTCCCGCAGATCGCCCGGCTCGGCATCGGTGCCCAGCACCTCCATCTCGTCTTTGCCAAACACATCCATGCCATAGGTGTAGCCATTCATACCATTCTCATCCCGCCACAGGCCGAACCAGATCCAGTTGAAGATGGGCAGCTCGTCCTCGCTCATCTGCTCGGCAAAGCCCTCATAGAACCGGGGTTCAAACACCACGCCGCTGGTATAGATGCCGGTGGCATATTCCTGGCGGCAGCAGGCGGCCACCACCTTGGTGAACAGCTTGCCCTTTTCCAGCAGGTCTTTCTCCTTGCCCAGCACCGCCACCATCAGGTGGGCGCGGTGCTCCCTGGCCGCTTTGACCGCATCCTCCCACATATAGTTGTTTTCCGCATTGCCCTCGGCCTCGCCGCCGGGGATGGGATAGTTATTCAGGCTGACGGCGGCGAGCATATCGCCCACTTCGAATACCAGCGCATCATCGTCCTTCTCCTCGCTGGCGTCGTATTCATCCACGGCGATGTCCCACTTTTCCTTCATATCCCGGATGAACTGCTTTTTATCCCATTCTGCCTTAGACAGCAGCACAAAGCCGGTGAAGACCCCAGTGTGGTCACTCTCGTCTTCGGCTTCTGCCTCAGCTCGCTTTGCAATCTCATCCTGACACGCTTGAATCACTGCCGGGGCGTCCTCGTCCTCCGGGTCCAGCTCGGCCCACCGCTGGGCGTAGGGGATGGCCTTTTCCTCCTGACCATAGAGATACTGATAGGCATAGGCCATCCGCATATTCCACTCCGCCTTGTCCTGTCCTTCTTCCCGGACAGATTCCAGAACCTTGATGGCTCGGCGCAGGGCCTTATCTCCCTTATAGTTAGGGGGTACCTCCTTGTGGTCGCCCAGAATAGCGTAGTTCTCCAGCGCCCGTGCCATGGCATAGGCGGTGCGGTAGTTCCGCCAGTCCTCCGGGATGGCATTCAGTGCCTGAATGCAGCGGGTGTACTCGTCCTCGTCGTTCCACTGCTCCAGCTGCTGGAAGAATTCTTCTTCGTTCTGCGGGGTGTAAGGGATATAGTCCATGCCCGTCAGCGTTTCGTCCAACTCGGGAGCCTGATCTTCATCGTCCGGTTCCTCCTCGGGCGGCGTTTTCAGATTCACAGTGCCTGCTTCTCGACGGAAGGTGTGGAAGCTGGCCCAGGGAATCTCACTGTCCTCGAAGAACTCCTTTGCCATCTGGAGCGCCGTCCGGATGTCCCAGGCGATAAAGTCCACATAGCCGCAGAAGAGGCCGGTGGCTCCGCCGGTGAGGGTGAGCACCTCTGGGCCGTCGCCGGTGGTAAAAACTTCTTCCAGCTTGTCCCGGAAGTCGAAAATCTTCTCCGATCCTTCCTCCTCCCGCAGGGTATCCAGAGGATAGCAGAAGAAGCCGGCCACCGCACCGTCGGCATGGAGTTCGTCCATGAAGTCGTTGTCGGCATTCAGGTAGCCGTTGATGAGCGGCACACAGTTGGTGGAGCCGACCATCACATCCAGCCGCCAATCGGCATCCGGGTCCTTGTTGGGTTCCATTTTGTAGCCGAGGTAGCTGTTCAGATAGGCTTCCGGGTCGGTGGAGAGATTCGCTCCCTTTTCCTTCAGCTTGTCCGGCAGCTGGGACATAAGCATGGACGGCTCCGCCTTGGGTTCCTCCAGCACATCAAAGCTGTCTATGTATCTCATGTGGGGAATCTCGCCCAGCACTTGGTCGGTGAGGGTGGTGAGCATCCACCATACCCGGCCTTCCGCCTCCCGGAGCATGGGCAACAGCTTTTCGCAGTAGGCGGAGAGGGCGAAGCTGTTTTCGCCCTGCTCCTCCAGCCAGATCTGCACATCCTCCCCGGAGATGTCCCATCCATCCTCGGTACGCAGGCCGATATTCTGGGAGGGCTGACGGCCCACAAGGATGTTCCAGTGCTCCAGCACCTCCTTGGGGGCGTGCTTCTGGAAGTAAATCAGCTCAAACAGCTTGACCTTGTCACCCTCCGGGGTGAGGATCAACTCATGCTTTTCGCCATTGAAGCCCATCTCGAAGGAGATTTCGTCAAACGCCTGGTTCAAAGCCCCTTCCATTTGGGCCACGAGTTCTGCGCCGCGGGTGTGATCTTTGTCCTCATCCATCATCTGGCGCAATTCTGATTCCATCTCGGCAAAGGTTTCCCACCAGTCCTCTGTCCGTTCCCAGAAGCACTCCGAGAACTGCGGCAGAGAAATGCCTTTCTTGCACCCGTCGATCAGCTGCATGGT
>DBQB01000045.1:0-19696 GCA_002305685.1 Ruminococcaceae bacterium UBA1405 | reverse complement strand
CATGCCACTTCTGGCACTGCTGCAAAATATCCATATCCGAGTCCTCCTCGTCCTCATCCGGTTTCCAGTCTTTGATTTGCTGGAACACGCCATTTTCATCCCGCTCAAAGGCGCAGGGGGCGGGGGTGTTCAGCAGAGAGATGATGTCGGGATCGTCGTTGCAGATTGTGTTCAGCTTGTAAATCCCGGCATTGTTGGGGTCGTCCATGTAATGGTCGCTCTCGTCCCCGGCGGTGAAGCGCCAGCCACTGTCCCAGTCGCCGTCCGGCTTCTCCCGGTAGCAGTAGCCGACCTTGCAGCCCTCCACCGTGATGCGGTTGGTGGCGATACAGCCACTGGCTTCCTCCCAGTCGGGGAGCAGATTCTTCATGTCCTCTGCCTTCACATGGAAGTCCCGGTTGCGGCCGGCGGCCTCGTACAGTTCCTTCCGCAGCGCCCCCACATCCCGGGCCATCTCCTGGATCTCCTCGTCGTCCATCATTTCATGGAGGTCATAGGACAGAGGATTCTCAGCAAAGTCCGCAAGGGTTCTGTCCATGGCGTCGTGTTCCTCTGGCGTGGCGGTGATTCGGATACGGCGGGAGGGGGTGTTGTAGTAGTCCAGATCCTGAAGGTTTACACTGCCGCTGACGCTGCACTCCAGCAGAATGGCGGCCAGGTCGGTGACCACATCAATGGCGAAGTGGAAGTCCATCTCCACGCCATCGGAGTGGGTAAACTCCAGATACTCCACGGTCTGGTGGAAGTCCCAGTCCTGCTTGTCCAGACCGATCTTGGCGAAGATCTCGCTGAGAGGAATTTCCTCTTTCTTCTGGTCTACTAAAAAGGCCACAAGGTTCAGGCTGTCGTCCGAGCCTCCGATAAAGTTGCCCCAGTATTTTTTGATATACATCCGTCACGCCTCCTTTTATTCCGGCCACTCATCTCCGTCACAACGGCTGATGAAGTCATAGTGCAGGCTCTCAAAATAGCCGCTCGGATAGGATTCACCGTCCTGATGGAGTTCCAGCCCATCCAGATCCATCATTTTATTGATATAAGCAAGAGTCGTATAAATACCCACAATATGTTCGTCCTGAAGCATCTCGGCCAGTACACCTTTCTGTTCCGGGGTCAGTGTGGCGAGAAGATCGTTTTTCGCCTTGTTATCCTCTGTCTTGGGAAAGCCATCACCCTTGACCCACAGGGCCGTCATACTGTCTTTCCGCTCCACAAGGCCATCAATAAATGCTTTATACAGTTCCAGCTCCTTGCTCATGGCAGATCCTCCATTCCCAAGCAATTTACTTCCGGATTAAACTCCCGTCATCAATGAAGGCAGCTTCCCGGATGCGCCGGAGGGATTCCGGCTCCAACAAAAATTCCCGCAGGTTCGGGTCCTCAAAGAAGGACATGGGACGCACCTGCGTCGGCCCGGCAACCGCCCACAGCCGCGATGTTGCCAAACGCTCCGCTGTCTGGAGCGCCTTCTCCCGCTCGCCCAGATAGAGATAGCGGGCGATTGCATCCCGATAGGAGGAGTCAGCCAGGGGCACGCCCAGAATCTCCTCAAAGAGATCTACGGCATCCCTGGCAGTGCCGAACATACAGCAGTGGTTATAGAGCTTCCGCTTGGCATCAGGATCGTCCGGCGAGAGCTTCTTATTCTGTTCCACCAGCTTTGCCCAGAGCTGCTCCTTTGTCTGCGGTGCCTCCGGTTCATGGTAGGGGTAGTTCTTGTCGTTGTCCGCAAATGGCATTACGCCCCGCTTGAGGTAGTCCATCAGGATGTCACAGAAACGGTCCCTCTGGGGAAGGCCGTTCTCAGCCCGGATGCGTGCCTGTTCCTTTGTCAGCGCCTCAATCAGCTCCTGCTCCCGGTGGAGCTGGATGGCGGCCACCGTCATGGCAGTCATGTGTTCATCGCTCACATTGCTGTAATACCACTCCTCCAGCCAGGGAAGGATGGCCAGATCCAAAGCCAGCGCCTTTTCATAGTCCAGGTTGAAATAGGCGACCTCAGCCTTGACTGCCGCTACCTGATGGGGGTATTTATCGGCAAAGGATTCCAGGGTATCCAAGGCCCCTTCTTTGCCATCCATGATCTCATAGCAGACCATACGGACTTTTTTGGGGAGTTTCACGACATCCATTTTGACGCCTCCTTTATCCTTTTTTCTGTAAGTAGTAAGTTCCACACCGGGCTCACAGCCGAGTGTCCAGGTTTCCTTTCTAACAGTCCGTATCCACCCGGATAATAGGCCGGTAGAAGTCATAGTCGCCGTTTAGTTCCTTGTCCTCCTGCACTTCCGGCTTGCAGTGCGGTGAACAGGGCAGGAAACCGAGAAAGATTCCAAGTCCGCCGCAGATACTGCGTCCGCCATCCCCGCCGCAAGTGGTAAACTGCCCGGCCTTCACCACCTCCCGCATATAGGGGTCATAGGCGATGGACAGGCCGAAGAAATTGGGCTCCTCCATGTCGTAGGGCCGGTCCTCGTCCTCCTCCGTGTCCTCGAACCAGTGCAAACGCATGGAGTAGTCCATTCCATCCCCCCAGGGGAACAGGGTGCGGCACCCGCCGCCGCACAGATAGGCCCACTCGTCCGCCGTAGGCAGCGAAAGCCCCTGCTTTTCCAGCCTGGCAAGAAGCGCATCGTAGTCTGTGCGGTTATAGATGCAGATCTGAAAGCCCTTTTCCGTCCGCTCAATGCGGGTAGACTGGTGCAAAGTAAGGCTGTCAAGGTCGCTCCAGGCAAACTCCCGGAACTTCTTCAGCCAGTCAGGATGCGCAGACAGCCTGGGATCGTCCATTGTGACCGGCTCCCAGCATAGTTCCTCCAGTTCCCGTCCCACCAGCATGGGGGCAATGACAGCCTGCCGAACGGGAGCCATACTTTCCCGGATCATCTCCTCCGGATCACACTCCATCTCCCATTCCTGAAACAGATAGTTCAGCTCCTCCTGGCTGTCCTGACTGAGCCCTATGGCAAATCGTTCCCAGCCCAGGGTGACGGTGTCGCCGGGAACAAAGACAAACTCCCGGCTGTCTTTCTTGAATATGCCGGTTGTGCAGCTCTGACCCCAGCGGTCAAAGGTATGTAGGCAGAGGAAGGTCATATCATAACGAGCAGCCAGGCTTTCCATCAGCGCCTGTTTCTCGGTGGTTTCTATTCGATTAAACGCTGGGCGAAATAGTTTTTCGTTCATAGCAAGTCCTCCCGACTGTTTCAATACTCCATTATTTGTAGTAGTAATACCAATTCCCGTCAAATTTCTTATCGCATTCTTCTTGTATGCAAAACAGCAATCTTTAATTCCTTGAATTGGGTAGTGGCGCTTTGTCATCTGCTCTCTGTGATAGGAATTGATCTGTTCCGTCAGGCCGCTCTGCTGTGTCGCTTTTAATTGTGCGTCGGTGGCAAAGATGTAGGATACAAAGTAGTTGTCCGGCTGTATATATGCGCCAAACTCGACACTTTGCTCTATATCAGCAAAAATTTTTTTCATTCTCCATGCAGGCTTCTATTACTTTTTGCCATGCAAGCTCCTGTTCCTTGTTTCTCATGTTCCACCTCTGCAACACTGGCCTTTTATTTCTCCATTATAGGTGCGGCTCTCCCAGATGGCCTCAAATTCCGCCTTCTCTATGACACAGGCGTGAAATTCCTCGCCCCAGACATGGGTGTTCAATTCCTCCACAGTGGGAATCAGCGTGATCTCGATGGCGCCGTCGTAAAGATCGGGGATGTTGCAGGTGCTGCCATCTTCAAAAATATCAATGGAGCGCAGGGCCAGACGCTCATTTCCTGTATCCACTTCATAGAGGATGACCAGTGGTTCTCCCTCCGGTGCGTCCTCCCAAAAGAGCTTGATATACTCCATCTCGATATCACTCCTTGAGATTTCATGAATTCATCTGTCCCGAATTTGCCGGGCGGAAGATCCTGCGGCCCGCCAGCAGCTCCTCCAACTTTCTGGCCAGCGCCTCCACAATGGCGTGACAGGGATTTTCGCAGCCCACGATCTCCAACCCTTGCAGCTCGACACAGTGGAGCGTTCCGTAGAAGCCCAACATAAACTCTGTTAGATCGGAAATCATCCGGTAGCCTTCCATATTATTCACATCCGTCTGGCCCTCTTTGGCAGTCAACAGCCCGATGATCCCCACCGCCACGGTAAAGGCGCCGCAGCAGGACTGCTCGGTCTGCATCCCAAGGCCCATGACGGAGAACATCTTCCGGGTCTCCTCGGATAAATTCAGATGGTAATATTCATTGCAGGCCATGAACATCGCCTCGGCGCAGGTCAGTTCCGTGCCGATGTGGTAGTGGTTGACCAGTTCATAGAGTTTCATTGTTCCCATACTGTACTCCAATCGCAAAGCATTTCATTCTGTGTCACCCGGCGCAGCTCGTCCCGCACCTCCATCAGCGCAAAGCCCAACAGGTTTTGTCCACGCCACTTCATGGGGTCCTGGGCCTCCGGGGAGCTGGCCGCAAGGCGGATGCCCCAGATGTTATCGTAGGGGCTGGCCTCCACCAGCACTCTGTCCCCGGTGGAGAGGAGAAACTCCCGCAGATCGCGGTTCTGGCTGAATTTGCACCAGTTCCCGCCCAGCACAATGGCGTATTTGAATCGGTCCCATACCTTCTGGTCAAAGCCCCGCACCTTACGGCCCAGGGCCTTGATCTGCTTTGGATCGCTGCACGCCAGGATCTCCTTGCGGATCTCCTCGTCGCCAAACAGCTGGGCTTTGCTCACCATCATATACTGCTCCATGCAGAGGTAGGTGTTGGCGATAGACCAGAAGTCCTCCATCCACCACTGGCTGAGGCAGCTTTTTGTCAGCTGGCCGTCCTCGGATAGCTGATGGCCCCAGAACAGGCACAGCTCCCGCTTCCGCCCGGCGGCAAACTCCTGCTGGAGCCACTGGCGGGTGTACTTTGGTTGGCCTTCCGGCTGCCACGCATCCACCCAGAAGTCACCATACTCCAGCACCTCAACCCTGTCCTCGTCATCCCACCAGCCCTTCCAGGTCACCGGCTCGGGAAAGAGGGTGCGGTATTCTGTCCGCTCCTCCGGTGAGAGAGTGTCCAGCCAATCGCCAAATCGGTATAAGTAATCCTCCCCATAGCCCATCCGCCAGCCGATGGAATATCGCTCGATCTCCCGGTGGGCCAGCCAAGGGGGAGGCATGATTTTCTTATCTTGTAGTGCCATGACGTTTTCCTCACTTTTCTTGCAGTGATACAAACCGTTTCCGTTCTTCTTCTGAATTCATCATAACAAATTTGAAGTCCAATAAGGATCTCTACAACGTGTTTTTAGATGGAAATGGTGATTTCGCAGACCTTGGTCCCAAAGTCTTCCGAAAGCTGCTGGATATCTTCCGGGGAGTCAGGGGAGAAGCCGTCATAGAGGATCAGGACACCGATGACAGAAACAGCTCCGTCCTGTCCGGCCACAAAGAAAACCATGGCCGGAGACGTTTTTGCAGCAACAAAATCTAAATCTGCTGCAGGCGTTGGAATTTTACAGAGATCTCACTTAGTATACAGAACTTAGAATTTTAAAGCTCTCGTTCATTTCTGCGTTTATGATTCTTTCTTCAGCAGCTGTGGGCTGGATCACAAATTCAAATGTAGGTTCATAGTCCCCATCCTGCAAGGTTTCTCCACCCAAAATTTCGATTTGATACCAGCCATTTGCAAGCTCAATCATTGGTTTCTTATGCACTTTATAATAAGAAATCAGATCGTTCACCTTTTCAGGCGTAAACTGTTTCAATATCGGCCATGTAAAAAGCATCAGCGTATTATGATCTACTTTGAGGGAATAACCACTTTTTCTAAACTGCAATCGATTCTTTTCTTTGTACAGCTCTGGTCTATCACCAGAGAGATTGAACAATATGGTATAGGGATAGTTTTCAATACCGGTCATTGGGATTACAATTCCTTCGGCAAACACCCTGTCGCCGCTTTCGTTTGTGGTAAACTCCGTCGCCAAATCATCTGAAAGATTATTTACCTGCTTCCAGTCCTCCAGCAACAAAATATCACCAAGGAGAAAATAATCGACAAGATCGTTTAATACTTCCGAAAACTTATAGATCATCCAATTATGCCTCCTTTATAGTCCTGTTCGCTGCCAGCCGTCAAGCCGCTCCTGCACCGCATCGATCATCCAGCCCTTGCCCACACGCTTCATAAGAAAGCGGCGGTCAAAGCCGGTGTTTTTCTCTCTGGTGTAGATGTAGAGCTTGTTTCGGGTGATCTGCTCCGCATCCAGGAACTGCTCCCCTTTGTAGGTGCCCTGGGCACTGTAAGAGAGACCCAGGGGCCGGTAGCCCGGACGGGGCTTTTCGCTCACATACTTCTCCCAGATTGCCAACAGGCGGGGTACAGCCTCGGCATCTTCAAACCCAACCTGCGCCATATACTGCTCCCATCCTGTCATCTCGGCAAAGAAGGCGGACAAGACCCTGCGGCATTCCTCAGCAGCCTGTTCGTCCAGCTGGACAGGCTTTTTGGCCTTTTCCCGCTGGAGCTGGGAGAAGTGTTCCATCTGCTCCTTGGTGAATTGCACATGGGCCACCGGCTTGATGTAGTTGTTGCCGGCGATGGCCAGCAGGCCCTCATAGGTAACGGCGGTATGGTCGATCTGGATGTGGGAGAGCTTGGGGATGGAGGCTGCCTGGAGCAGACCGGCATCATCCAGCCCGGTGCGATTGAGGGTGAGAAGGTCCAGCTTGCAGCTTTTCAGCGCGGACAGGCCGCTGCCGTAGATGGCGGCGTTGCCGTCCAACAGCAGATAGCGCAGCTTGGGCATAGCGGAAAAGACGGGAAAGCAGGTGTCGGTGAGTGCGCCGTCTTCCACGCCGAAGTTGGCCATGCTTTTGTGTTCGGCAAAAGGGGCAAGCAATTCATCGGTCACTGGGTAGCCTTTCACATGAAAACCCACCAGGGTGTAACCGGCCAGCCGCTCCATGAGCTCCATGGTCAGCTCCGGGATCTCAAATTTCTTTTCTCCGTCTAAAGTCAGGACACCGCCCTCCCAGTCGGCTGTCCGCGCCCGTTTTGGCCATTCCATCGCTGTTTCCCTCCTTACGCCTGTTCCTGGTAGCTGGCTTCAATGTCGATGAAGCGCACATACACGGCGCAGATTTCGCCCTTTGCGTCATAGCCGAAGTAGACGGGATAGCAGCCGTCCCCCAGCCGGAGGCAAAGATAGGCAGATTGCAGTCCGTGTGCGGCACTGTTCAGTTGAGCCAGTCGCCATAGCTCCCTTGATATTTGGGGTGGGCTTTGGCGTTTTCCTCCAGCAAGTCACAGAACAGATCGTTGTAAAAGTCGATATCCGGATCTTTCTCCAGACGCTTGGCCCAGTATATCTTGAGGGCCGCCTGGGTCTGGATGTCCGCGACACACCCCATACCAGTATCGACTCCAAAACCAAAATAATCACCCTCATCCAGTTCCTCGTCCAGATCCTCTTTGCCGGTCATGGCCAGTTCATAGCGGACAGGCTTTTCCCGGCTGACCTCCACTTTGACGCAGGCGTAGCGGTCACCATATTTCTCACTGGGCACCACACAGATCTTTACGGGATAAGTCCCGGTGGGGATTGTCTGTATAAAGGGCGGTGTATCCTCCAGCTCCACCAGCGGATCGCAGGCGAAAATTGTTCCGGTAGGAAAGAGAACGGCCCCGATGTCCAGCACATCCACGCCCATATTCCCAATCACTTTCTCTGTAAAATAGGCATCCAGGTCTGTCTTGCAGACCAGCTTGTCCTTAATGGATTCGTATTTGTTCAGCCATTCGGCAGTCGGCATGATAGCTTCCTCCTGTTGTTTCGGTTTTAACATAGGTCAGCTCTCTACAATGCGAACCTGTTTTCCTCCAATTTCAATTTCCAGCTTTACGCCGTAGTCCTCTGCCCAAGCAGGGCACTTGCTGAGCAGGGCCAGGATGCGCTCATCCGGCTCCCGGCCAAGGGTTACACGCAAAATCACGGGCCAGCCCCCATATTCCTTTTGAAATTCCTCGCTCTGGGTGTGGTTCAGATAGCCCTCCATCTTGTCCAGCAGGGCCTTCTGCGTTTCCGGGGAGCCGTCAATAAAGCCATTGCAAACCAAAACCATTACCACTTCCCCTGTTTTGGTTTCTGCCAGAATGTCGATCTTATCCAGTTCGCCAAACATTTCTTCAATGGACATCGTCTTCACCAGTCCTTTTTGACTCAATCTTTCTCTAAATGCCTGACGTACTCGCTCTTTGAGCCGTCCCAGTAGCAGTTCACACACCGGCCATTTTGAAAATGATGGGGACAATTTGGATAGCCATAGAGAACATGGGCACATTCCGGGCACAGCCCCATCATCTGTGAGGAACCTTTGAAAAACTGGCTGCCGCACTCATCACAAACGACCAGTTCTTTTTCTGCCGTGGGGTTCACCAGTCCCGTTCCCGGATGGCCTCCTCGGTGTCAATGGGGATGCCAAACCACTCCAGAATGTAGGCCACATTTGCCGCAATGCATTCCCGTGCCACCGTTTCGATCTCGCTGTCGTTCTCGTCAAACTCCTCCTGGAGATCATTGATGCCACAAACCGCCTCGTCCATTGTCTCCTGCACCACTTCGGTGTCGGTTTCGCCGCTCTCCAGCAGGTCGATGACCTTCCGGAGCTCGTCCTTCACCTTGTCCACCAGAAAGGCAGGATAGTAATCATCCTGATACATCTCGTCCAACAGCTTATAATCCGGGTCAAATGCTTTCATGTAAATGCTCCTTCCTTTGCGCCTGTCTGTGTTGATCAGCTCTCATGGGTAATATAGAAAATCTCCTTGCTCAAATCAAAGTAGATTACCATCAGCTCGTCGGTAATCTCCGGATGGAAGGACAGATCCAGAATGAAAACTTGCTGGTTCATCTCGCTATCCACCAGGCTTCCAAACCGCTTGAGTCGCAAAAAGTCCACCATCTCGGCAAAGGACAGCTTGGATGGGTCGGTTGCCGGAAAAAGTTCCGCCGCAATATCCGGGCCTACATCGTCCCGGTGGAACCGCATGAAAAAGGTCACAGCGTCGTGGTAGGGGTCGCCCTCGTCCGCCAGCGCCGCTTTGATGGCAGCTTTGGCCTTTTCCGCCAATTTCTCTGCCTCATCCAGCATTTCTCCCACCGCATCCATGGCAGCAGGATCAGCAGTCAGTTCTTCTTCTACATCGAAGAGAAAGGGCAGTCCCGTGTCCTCAGGAAAAGTGAAAATTTCCTTGCCGGGCGTATATGTAAAACCAATGCGTTTACAGTTCAGTCTCATCTCTGCGCCTCCTTACCCCTCGATGCAGGCATCTTTGACGCCCTTTTTCAAGGAACCGTAGATCGTCACCGCATGGTCGGTGAACATCTCGTCGCAGTCAAACCAGGCGGTGAAGCTGCCGCCGGAGGTGACGGACAGGCTCGTCATGCTGATCCGCCGGGCCAGTTCTTCCTCTGTGATGGGGTCTGTTTCCGGATTGCGGGGATTTTCTTCATCCTGAGAGAGCCAGTTGTTGGCCAGCCCGGTCAGGTTCTTGGCCGCAAGCTCCCGCATGGCCGTGTCCCAGGTTTCACAGTTGGCCAGCAGCTTCTTGGCGGCGCTGCGTGCGCGGGTCCAGGAGGGCTTGCTCTCAACACTCACCTCCAGAGAAAGGCTCACATCCTTTCCGCACCACTGGATCTCGCCCTCGAAGGCATCATAGTCCTTGTCCAGTGTCAGTTCTCCCAGCACCTGGTCCTGGATCACCACCGGCTTGTGGTACTCGTCCAGAACGGCCCCGAGTTCCGGGCAATCCTCATGGGCCTTGACCACCTGGGAGATACACCAGGGCCGCGCCACCAGATCTTTTGCCCATTCTTCCTTCATCCGGCGGATCTTCAGGCGGCAGACCTGCTCGCTTTGAAAGCGTCCCCAGCCCTTTTCGCTGTTACGCTCCTCGTCGGTGACCGGCCAATCCAGCCGCTCCTCTTTGGTGCTGACCTTGCCGGTGTCACCGAACACCATGCCCAGCGTCAGGGCGGTCATTTCCCAAAAGTTGCCTTTCCAGTTATATCCGCCCCCGATGCAGCGATTGATCAGAGCAACCACTTCCTGCTCCTCGGGCTCGTACATCTCATAGAATTCTTCAAACATCGGTGTATCCTCCTTTACAGCTCAGCCAAAACTGCCGCGATCTTGGGACCAAACTCCGTGGAAACTTCCCGCTCCAGTCCCCCTCGGTAGGCCAGCACCGCCTGCCAGGAGTAGTAATAGAAGCTGTAGAACAAGTCATCGGGGAAGACCTCGTCCTCCTCGTAGCGCATCTCATCTTCTTCCTCGTCGTATTCCTCCGACCACAGGTATTCTTCCTTCAGCAGATCAGAGAACAACGGCAGCGGATCGGCGTGCTCCATCTCATCTCCATCGTGGAAGCACTGGAGGATGCAGGCAAAGAAGTCCAGCAGTTCCCCGGCCAGGAAATTGGCCACGGGGTTCTGCCCGCTCTCTGCGAGGGCCTTCTCCAGAATTCGGCTCAGGAACACCATGCCGAAGGGGGTGGCGTGCCACAGGGTACCCTGGTGCTCCATGTTGGTGGTGAGCTCGTAGAGGGACTCTTTGACGGACGCCAAATCACACATCTGCTCCAGCACAGTCAGGTGAGCGGGAAAATCTGTCCCCCGGCCATAGGCGGTGGTAAGCCTGTGCCACGGCACATCCGTGACCTTGAGATGGGTGATGTAGATTCTGTTTTCTTCTGTCATGTTGTCGCCCTCCTTATCCCGCCGTCTGGCAGCGGTACTCCTTCTCCAGTGCAGTGTACCACCGTTTCAGCATGGTTTCCAGACTGGTTTTCCCCTTACGATCTGTGAAAACAAGGAACTTTTGCATTAGTCTGGGGAACAGATATTTGCCCGCTTTTGTCAGGTCCTGGTTGAGATAGACCATCCGCAGGATACGGCCCTGCCGGTCCAGAGGGTTCTTTTTCAGCAGTTCCTTTTCAAAGCAGAAGCGCAGGAATACTACATTCTCGTCGTAGAAGTCCTCCACCACAGCCGCGCCAATGTTGGTGTAGGTGATATCGTACACCAAACGGCTCCAGTCAAATTTCTCAGCATAGAGCAGTTTCAGCGCCTTCGCCCAGTGCTCCTCCGGGATCACCAGCATCCTGTGCTGGGCAGTGCTGGAGTAGCCGCGGTAGACAGGTTCCGGCTGCCCCAGCAGTTCGCTCACACTGTCGGTATAGACGAAGCACAGTTTCTCATCGAACAGGCCGCCGATAAAGTTGCCGTTGCAGTACAGCATGAAGTTTTTGGACTTGGCGGGAGAAAAAGAGAGGTTATATTCCTGCGAATCCAGGCTTTTATGTACCTTGTTCAGAAAGTCTATCGATGTCATGGCCTTGCTCCTTATTTCTCAAACTCGCCCTCGATCATCCCGTTCAGATACCGACCGGGATCTGAAATAAAGTCATCCCATTTGGCCAGAGGGTGGAACTGCTCATGCTCGATGTCCAGATACCACAGCTTTTTGTCCCTGGGGCTCCATAGCAGCAGGTAGTCGCTGTAGTTATCCATCTGCACCATCAGGGAGAGCAGCTTCTTCCGTTTCCAGGTCATCTCCTGCACATTCATGAAGGAGTAGAGTTCCGCCCACTTCACCCATTTTTGCTCCGGGAACTCCAGCCACAGGGGGCCGGTCTTCAAGTATTCCACCAGCTTGGCAGGCAGCTTGTAGGGCATGAGCTGACGAATCTTTTCCTGCTCGTTGTGCCAGTCCTCCGGTTCCAGGGCCTTCAGGTAGTCGGCCATCTCCTGGTTTTTGTTCTGAACTGCCACACTGTAGGGACGGTCACCGTATTTGTCGGCAACGGTGATGTCCGCCCCCTGTTCCACCAGCCAGCGCACCATGGGGAAATTGTTGGAGCGGACGGCCTCAGTGACGGGGGTGGAGGCGTAAGGGAACACCATGTCCGGCTTGTGGTAATTGATGTCCACCCCTTTTTCCAGCAGCAGTTTGGCAAGCTCGGCCTGTCCGTCGGACACCGCTGCCCGGAACGCCTCACCGCCGAACTTGTCCACAGTGATTCCGGCCTGCTCCAGCATGGGGATATTCTCCGGGCGCTTGCCCCAACGCACTTCCTGAAAGGCCCGCTGTTTCTGCTTCGGGGTGAGTTGCGTGGCTTGTCCCGCAAAGAGGGCTACTACCTCCGGCCCGCAGCAGCGGACGGAGGTGAGCAAAAGGGGTTGCTCCTGGGCCAAATTAGGATCAGCTCCATGCTCCAGCAGGAAGTGGATCATGGGCACATCACTGCGAAAAACTCTTGACACTACCATTATCGGTTCAGATTGATTGTTTTCGTTGTTTTACATCTTAAAATTCGATGTTTTTTCAAAAATGTCCGAAAAGAATAATGTCCCTTGGAGTCCTAAATCCCTTGTAAATCAGGGGAAACAAGAAAAACACCATTGATGTCCGAACCTTAGGGGGGTTCAGATGTCAATGGTGTTTTCACTTTGGTGAAGGCGGCGGGAGTCGAACCCGCGTCCGAAAACCTCTCCACACAGGCATCTCCGAGCGCAGTCTATCTTTTCACATTCCCTCAGCACAGCGCCGGTAGACAGGCTCCGCACCTTAGTAACCCCTATCCGACAGGCAGGCCGGGGTAATCATTGCCTGACGTTCACCACTCATCGACGCCTGATCCAGGCCCGTGGTACTGCCCGGTCAGACGGCTGCTTAATTAAGCAGCAACTAACTGATTATCGTTAGCGTTTGTTTTTAAGTTTCGGGTATTATAGAGGTCCCGCCCTCTGCTCGCTTCCCATGCTTTGAAATCCCCGTCGAAACCATTACGCCCCCATATGAGAAGAAAAGGTTCTACAGAAAATCCAGCATATAATAGTATAACACAGGCCGAACAAAAAGTACAGCCTGTGTTACGGTTGTTCAGAGAAAATTAACGTTTGGCTTTCAGCGCCCGGTCGATATCCCGCTGGGCGTCCCGTTTCGCCATATCTTCCCGCTTATCGTGGAGTTTTTTGCCTTTGCATAGGCCCACCTGAACCTTGACGTTGGAACCTTTGAAATACAGGGACAGGGGGATCAAGGTATATCCCTGCTGTTTCATCAGTCCAAAGAGCCGAAGGATCTCCCCCTTATGCATCAGCAGACGGCGAACCCGCATCGGATCCTTATTGAAGATATTCCCCTTTTCATAAGGACTGATATGCATCTGTTTGACCAGCAGTTCCCCATTTTCGATGTCACACCAGGCGTCCTTCAGATTGGCCCCATGCTGGCGGATGGATTTCACCTCTGTACCGGTAAGGGCAATCCCCGCTTCATAGGATTCCTCCACAAAATAGGAATGCCGTACCTGGCGGTTTTCCGCGATGGTCTTGAGGGACTTTTTTTCAGCCATGGATTTACACCTCCCCTTCCTGTCACTTTCCGATTTTGGGCCGGAACACCCAAAAATTGCTGATGAGGAAGTTGACAATCAGCACCATACACACCGAAAGCAGCTTCGCCACCAACGCATGGAGCATAAGAACTTGGGTACCAAGATAGATAATTGCCATTCCCAAAAACATCATACAGATATTCAGCAGCAAAAAGCGAACCAGTTCCCCACTGAAAAAACCATTTTTGGTGGAAAAGGTCCATTTGCGATTGATGATATAGCTGTTGAGGGTACCGGCACAGTAGGAAATCACCTGAGAGAAATAAAGTCCCGCCGAAAAAACCGATACCAACAGCGTATAAACCGCAAAATCGATGACGGTGTTCAGCATACCAGTGATTCCAAACTTTACCAGCTTCAACAGTTGCTGCATTCTGGGATCTTCCAGATATCGTTTGAAATTCATAGATTCACTCTGCTTTCTTCCCGGACCCGTCAAATTTCACTGCGGCCTTCCAGAGCGCGATAGAGGGTTACCTCATCGGCAAATTCCAAATTGCCTCCCACTGGGATTCCGTAGGCCAGACGGGTGACCTTAACCCCCATAGGCTTGAGCAGCCGCGCAATATACATAGCGGTAGCTTCCCCTTCCACTGTAGGGTTGGTAGCCATAATCACTTCCTGAACGGTACCATCCCCCATCCGGCTCATAAGCTCTTTGATATGGATCTGATCCGGGCCGATTCCCGACATGGGAGAGAGCAGTCCGTGAAGGACATGATACAGTCCATTATACTCTTTGGTCTTTTCAAAGGCCAGAACATCCTTGGGAGACTCTACCACGCAGATGGTTGAGCGATCCCGCTTGGCATCGCTGCACACCCCACACAGCTCCTGATCAGTCAGATTCTGACAGATCTTACAGGGATGAATCTTCTCATGGGCTTCCAAAATACTCTGCGCAAAAGCGCGTGCGCGGTCATCCGGAAGGTTGAGCACATAGAAAGCCAACCGCTGAGCGGTCTTTTTACCGATGCCGGGAAGACTTTCAAACTGTTCTACCAACCGGGCCAACGGTGCAACACTGTATCCCATATCAGAACAGACCCGGGATATTCAGTCCACCGGTAACCTTTTCCAGCTCGGTAGCGGATACCTCTTCCACCGTCCGGATGGCTTCGTTGACCGCAGCCAGAATCAGATCCTGCAGCATCTCCACATCCTCAGGATCCACAACATCCTTTTTGATGTTGATGGCCTTGAGTTCCTTTTTGCCGGTAATAACCACCTCAACCGCGCCGCCGCCGGAGGTAGTGGTATATTCCTTCTGCTCCAGTTCTGCTTGGACGCGGGTCATATCCTCCTGCATCTTCTGCGCACGGCGGATCATACTATTCATATCGTTGCCTTTTGTGGAAAACCCTTGTGGTAATCTAGCTTTCATGATTTTTCCTCCTAATTGTGGTGTATCAACTGTTCTTTTTATAAAAACAAGGAAACAGCAGCGATTGCGGTCTCGCTTCTAAAAGCTTTTGCATCACTGCTGGACTTCCAGCGGTATACCCTGGGAAACTGCCTCCTGCAACAGTTCTTCCAGCGGGTCCAGCTTCTCCACGATCTGATACTTCTCAGGATGGTAAGGACCCAAACGATACTTTCGCCCTGTCAGCAGCCGAAGCGCCTCCCGAATAGAAGTCTTGGCAAAGCTGTTTCGGCGAATCAGTTCCAAAAACATTTTGTTGGGCGCGTCGATCAAACACAGATCTCCTGTTACATACGCCGACGAACCTTCCAGTGTCCCCTTAAGCGGCGGATTGATGGCGGACAACCGCTCCAACACCTCCGGCCAACATTCCAGCAGCAAAACCTTTTCCAGCTCTTTGATCGCGGGCTCAACCAGGGTTTCCTCTGTGATCGGTTGCTCTATCTCTTTCTTGGCTGTCTGCTGAACCTCCGCCATTGCAGCCGCATCCCGGGAAACATTGGAGGTGGACTGGGGTGGTGTAGAATCTGTGGAGGCAGGCTGCCCAGAGGGCGCAGAAAGCTGTATACCCGAACGCACCGCATTTTCCAGCGCTTCCAACCGGCTCAGGATAGCGCCCTGACTGCCGTCCAAGCTGGGATTGCACAGTCTTACCAGCGCCATTTCCAGCTCGGTCCTTTTGGAGGAGCCTTGAGACATCTTTCCCAGGGCCTGAGAAAGGGTGTCGATGGCAAACAGGATGGTGGACAACCGATATTTCTGCGCCTGCTGGGTAAACTGCTCCAGCTCTTCCGGCAGACAAACAATCATCTCCTCCGGCTTACGGACCGTGCGGGCAATCATCAGATTGCGGTAATGACTGATCAGCTGTTGTGCCAACCGGTCAAACTCCACCGAACGCTGGGAGAGCTGTTCCAGATGGGACAGCGCCCCACCGACATCCCCGCACAGCACCGATGTCGCAATATCAAAGAGATAACGGCTTCCGGTAAGTCCCGCAGCCTGAGATACCACCGCGGTATCTACCTTCCCTTCCCCTCTGGCAATACAGACATCCAGCAGCGAAAGGGCATCCCGCATTCCCCCATCGGAGAGCTGTCCGATCAGTACGGCAGCATCCTCCTCCAGCTGTACCTGCTCCTGCCTTGCAATATACTGTAGGCGAAGAGCAATGGTTTGAGGACGTATTCTTTTGAAATCAAAGCGCTGGCAGCGGGAAAGGATGGTGGCAGGAACCTTGTGCACCTCTGTGGTGGCAAGGATAAAAATGACATGAGATGGAGGTTCCTCCATGATTTTCAGCAGAGCATTGAATGCGCCTATGCTGAGCATATGGGTCTCATCTATGATATACACCCGGAATTTAGCATTGGCGGGGGTAAAGTTGGCTTCCTCCCGCAGATCCCGGATATTTTCCACACCGTTGTTGCTGGCGGCATCGATCTCCACCACATCCATCACCGTGCCGTCATCGATTCCTTTACAGATGGGGCAGACACAGCAAGGATCTCCATCCACCGGAGCAAGGCAGTTTACCGCCTTGGCCAAAATTTTGGAACAGGTAGTTTTGCCAGTTCCCCTGGAGCCGGTAAAAAGATAGGCATGGGCTGTTTTGCCACAGGCAACCTGATTTTTCAAGGTTTCGGTAATGTGTTGTTGTCCCACCACATCGGCAAACGTTTGAGGCCGCCATTTTCGGTATAATGCCTGATATTCCACCATGCAGCCTCCCTTCACCGCTCTCTCTACAGTACAGACAGATGGATACAACAAAAGAACAGGCACATCCCTTTGATTCAAAGAAATGTAACCGGGTACCCGACCATACAGACGGACAGACTACCTATATCACCCAAAGACATCCGCTTAATGCTGCTCGGTTCCCCGCCTGACATGGTTCGCGGCGCTTCGTCGTACAGGACCCATCCGCCTGCATGGTCCGGCACCCGATATTCCTGTTCTCTATCGAGCCGGAGAATATGAAATCACTCCATATTCCCAACATTCAGTATTATAATATAAAACCGCCTTATTGGCAAGAAATTTTCCCTTTTCCGGAAAAATATTTTGGAGCATCCTTCTGTATCATCATCCTAACCGGTACTGGGATTGCTCTCGGTTTCCACCCGCACCGCATTGGGAATCTTGACCGGCACCGCATTGGAGGAAGAATAGACTGCTTCATGCCCTTCCACACTCTCGGCGGCCACCACATAGGTATCCAAGCGCTTGACACCCCGCACGGTAACCGTATTGCTATCCTTGTTATAGACACTGATCATCGGGGAAAGTACTTCGTCCTGAAAACTGTAGACAACGGTTGTCTCTCCGCCAATGGCGTCAAAGGTTAACTCTCCCGAATTGATGAAGGAAGGACTCCCCCGGAAATCTACATAGAACAATTCCATCGTGGGATACAGCTGGGCTACTTCCGGAATCTCATCAAAAGAATAATACAGATTCAACGGTTTCTGCGCCGCAGAGATACAGGTGGTATAAAACACCGATCCGCCAAAATCAAAGGAGAGCATCTTATCGCTTCCGGTGGCCATATACATTTCCTCGCCATCCGCCAGCACCATTCCCGCTTCCACATCTTCCTGGGTAATTGTGATGGTGGATTGATACTGGGAAAGATTCAGATAGTGGGAGGTAAACAGCTGCTGCTCACTTTGCAAAAGCGCACCTTTTTCCAGAACCAGTGTGTTTTTTTCTCCCTCGATGTTATAAAGGGCGCAGGAATAGTTCCATTCATCTTTATCCCAATAGATATTGCGTACCGCACGAAACCGTAACTGGAGGATGAGTTCCAACACTCCCGTATCATAGGTATGTTGGGTGTTGACGCAAAGTACCGCCGCATTGTTCATCGCCGTGACCGCAGGAGTCCGGTTCAGCCACCGCTGACCATCCAGCACATCCACCGTACACTGGATCGCTCCCAGCGATATCAGGCGGGCCAACTGTACCGAGTTCATCTGCATATCGTCCCCGGACACCGAGACGAAACGATCGATGGTAACCTCCCAGTTTCCGTCCTGTCCAAAGAGAAAGGGATGAGACGGATCTTCCACCGCGCCGGTTTCAGCGATGGTGATCTCCGCACTCTGAAATGCTGTATCTGCTGCCCACACCACCATCAGAGAATGAAAAACCACAGACAGTATCAGCAGCATAGGTATCACACGTTTCATTCTACAATCCCTCCCTTTCTGTTGGAACCAGTTGTTCCAGATTAACTCATACTATTATTATATAAAGCTTCCGTCATTTTTGCAACTCTATTTTGTATCAATTTTGTAATTATTTCAATATTTTTTTTAATCACACGCCACCATTTTCCAAAATCGTCTGGCTTTCATGGAACAATTGTTATGTTTCAGACAGACTTTTGGCTTCAAGCCCAAAAAAATTCATTTTTGTTTCCCGTTTGTAATATTCTCTACAGTTTCCCCTATGGTTATCCTTTCCCGCAGCCACAACGCTATACATCCATAGGTAAAATCCGGTTGCCAGTTCAAAAAAAAATCCGCCCACCCTGTTTCCAGGATGGACGGACTTGTTGTTACTTAACGATTGCTCGTGTCAGTAAGAAGAATTAGCAAGCGCCGGTGTTGGGGTTGGACTCGTCTACTTCGGGAGTCTCGGTAACTTCCTCAGCGGGCTCTTCCTCTTCTTCCTCTACCTCGAGAACCTGGTCAGCAACCACGAAGGTGGTGAGCTTCTTGATACCCTTAGCGGTAACGGTGCCGTAAGTGGAATCAAAGGTGGTGTCGAGAGGAGTCAGGGTCTCGCCGTCGAAGGTGTAAACGGTAGTGTTCTTAGCACCGATGGCGTTGAAGGTCATGGAACCGCTGTTCAGGAAGGAAGGAGCGCCGTAGAAGCTGATGAACTCGAAGTCCACATCGGGATAAGCATCGGTAACGGCCTCAATCTCGTCAACGCTGTAGTACAGGTTGACGTCCTTCTGAGCAGAGGACAGCTTAGCGGAGAAAGCAGCAGTGTCATCAAAGTAGATCACAAAGTTCTCAGCGCCGATCTCAGAGTAGAGATTTTCAGCTTTCAACTTAACGTTGTTTTCGTCAACCTCGGTGAGGGTCAGTTCCATATCCTCAGAGTAGCTGGCCAGCTCGTGGTACTCCGCCTTGAAGGTAACCTCGTCGGAGGTGTAGGTATCGCCTTTCTCTAAACCAGCAGCCACATCATCCTTGCGAACGGTGATGCGGAACTTCATTTTAACTTCGGTGGATCCAGTACCATAGGTATGAGCTACCTTAAACTTCAGCTGCAGAGCCTTAGAAGCAACAGCGTCAGTAGTGCGCTCTACTTCCTGAACATAACCGTTGGTGATGCAATCATCAAGAGCATCATCATAACCGGCATCACCTTCATAAAGGATTTTTTCGATATTAGCTGCGTTACTGGTAACATTACCGTCGGCATCGACAGGGATACCATTAACAGCAGCTCCATTTTGGCAAATAACCTTTCCGCCAATGGTAACAGTATTGGTATTTACCCACTCATAACCGGTTACAACAACATCATCAGCAGTAGAGATATTAACCTCAGAAATGGAAGGTCTAGAAGCCAGTTTAGAAGAACCCTCCGTTACAATAGCAGAAACGGAAATAACACCGTCGTCTACCAGTTGACCAAGTTCAGCAGCGGAAAAACCAGCCAGGTCATCGATAATGGCTTTGTAATCCTCTCCATACTCAACATTGGTTTTAGAATCGGTGGTGTCGAATCCGCCCAAAACAGGAGCGTCAACCGGAGTATCGGTAGCAAACGCCACAGAAGCGGTGCT
>DBQB01000056.1 GCA_002305685.1 Ruminococcaceae bacterium UBA1405 | reverse complement strand
TTTCAATTCTGCAACGGGCCCTTTGTTACATTTTATCGACAGAATCAAAGACTATTTTTACCGCCGTCCAATATCTTTGCGGTAATGTGCCTTGTCAAAGGAAATCTGATGGACACCCGCATAGGCTTTTTGCAGCGCTTCCTCCAGGTCACGGCCGCAGGCGGTGACACCCAAAACCCGTCCGCCGGCAGTCTTATAACCGTCGGCATCCTTCTTGGTACCTGCATGATAGACGGTGACGCCGGGGAGCTGTCCATTCTCATCCAGACCGGAAATCAGCTTTCCGGTTTCATATTTCTGAGGATAACCGCCGCTGGCCATCACCACACAGGCGCAGGCGCCATCCTTCCAGCAGATCTCCAACTGGGAAAGGGTCTCATTCTCGATGGCTTTCATAATCTCAATGAGATCGGTTTCCAGCATCGGGAGCACCACCTGGGTTTCAGGGTCTCCGAAACGGCAGTTGTATTCGATGACATAAGGACCTTTTGGGGTGAGCATCAGCCCAAAATACAGGCATCCCTTGAAAGGACGGCCTTCCCGGTTCATGGCGTCGATGGTGGGAAGGAAAATCCGTTCCATGGCCTGCTGCGCCATCTCCTGGGTATAGTGGGGATTGGGGGAAATGGTTCCCATTCCACCGGTATTGAGCCCCTGATCATTATCATAAGCCCGCTTATGGTCCATGGAGGAGATCATCGGCCGCACCACCTTGGAATCGGTGAAGGCCAGCACCGAAACTTCCGGTCCGGTGAGAAACTCTTCCACCACGATGCTGTTGCCGCTCTTGCCGAAAATTTTGTCCTCCATTATGGAGTGGATACCCTCCAGCGCTTCCTCCAAAGAGTTGGCAATGATAACCCCCTTGCCCAGTGCCAGACCGTCTGCTTTGATGACAATGGGGAAGGTATTCTTTTCGGTCACATATTCCGCCGCCTGCTTAGGGTCGGAAAAGACTTCATAGGAGGCGGTGGGAATCCCGTATTTTTTCATCAGTCCCTTGGAAAAGACCTTGCTGCCCTCAATGGCAGCCGCCTTGGCGCTGGGTCCAAATACCAGGAATCCCTGCTGGCGCATGGCGTCCGCCATCCCCAGAACCAGAGGATCGTCGGGGGCTACCACCACCAGCTCCACCTTTTTCTCCTTGGCAAACTGTACCATCGCCTCAATATCGGTGGCCTTGATGGGGAAACATTGGGCATCGGCGCTGATTCCGCCGTTTCCAGGGCAGCAATAAATCTGCCCGCACAGAGGGCTTTCTTTTAATTTTTTGATGATGGCGTGCTCACGGCCGCCGCCGCCCACCACAAGTATATCCATTGACGTTGTACCTTCCTTTCCCGGCAGCAAATCAAGCTTGCTGCACAGCGTTTGTCCTGCTCAAAAGATTCCGGGGCCGGACATCCGGACCCCGGAATCCATCACCGGTACCGTACCGGCAAAGTATCAGTGATGGAACAGACGAATCCCGTTAAATACCATGGCAATGCCGTATTTGTTGCAGGTTTCGATGACATTGTCGTCCCGGATAGAACCGCCGGGCTGAGCAATGCAGGTCACGCCGCTGCGATGAGCCCGCTCAATGTTGTCCCCGAAGGGGAAGAAAGCGTCGGAGCCCAGTGCCACATCGGTAAGCTGTTCCAGCCAGGCACGTTTCTCCTCCCGGCTGAGAGGTTCTGGCTTTTCGGTAAAGAAGTTCTCCCAGATACCATCCGCCAGCACGTCCATATAGTCGTCCGAAATATAAACATCGATGGTATTATCCCGGTCAGGGCGCTTGAGTCCTTTTTTGAAGGGCAGCGCCAACACCTTGGGATGCTGCCGCAGCCACCAGATATCCGCCTTGTTGCCGGCCAACCGGGTGCAGTGGATTCTGGACTGCTGACCGGCGCCAATGCCGATGGCCTGTCCATCCTTGACATAGCACACTGAATTGGATTGGGTGTACTTTAGAGTAATCAGCGCAATGAGCAGATCACGCTTCTGATTTTCGGTGAGGGTTTTGTTTTCGGTGACCAGATTGGTCAGGATGCTTTCGTCCAGATGAATCTCGTTTCTCCCCTGCTCAAAGGTAACGCCAAACACCTGTTTGCGCTCGATGGGATCGGGTTTGTAATTGGGATCAATCTGGATGACGTTGTAGCTGCCTTTACGTTTGTCTCTCAGCAGCGCCAGCGCCTCATCGGTGTATCCGGGGGCAATCACACCGTCGGATACCTCCCGGTGAATCATCTTGGCAGTGGAAAGATCGCAGATATCCGACAGCGCCACAAAATCGCCGTAGGAACTCATACGGTCCGCGCCGCGGGCGCGGGCATAAGCGCAGGCCAGAGGGGTCAGCTCCTCCTTGCCGGTGTAATAGATCTTTTTGAGCACATCGCTCAGCGGCAGGCCGATGGCGGCGCCCGCCGGGCTGACGTGCTTAAAGGAAGCGGCCGCCGCCATGCCGGTCGCCTCTTTCAGCTCCTTGACCAGCTGCCAGCTGTTGAGGGCATCCAGCAGGTTGATGTAACCGGGACGCCCGCTGAGCACGGTGATGGGCAGATCGGATCCATCCGCCATAAACACCCGGGAAGGTTTCTGATTGGGATTGCATCCATATTTCAACTGCATTTCATTGGCCATGACAAGAAAACTCCTTTCACGGTACGGCTTTTCTGTCCCCCCAGGGGACGGAGAAGCGAACAATTACTGGTTTTTATTGACGATACGCGTCTCCACCGCTCCAGTGGGAACGTGGATATACCGGGTAAAGAGGGACACCTTGTTATCCTGGTTCAGGCTGGACCAGAGCATAGAGGTAAAGGCGTCGATATCACCAGTGAGTTCCACCTGTTCCGGCTCTCCTGCAAAGGAGGGGATGGGATTACCGTCACACTGATAGGTATGGATAAAATGACCCTGTCCGGCTATGGGCGCCATGTACTCAAAGAAATACCGCCGCACCGCATCCGGGTTTGAGTCCGCACTCTTCAGGATGGAAAGGCGGTAATCAAATCCCCGCAGGATACCAGAAATGCGAGGGGTGAAGTTCGGCGGGTCCGGCTCAAAGGTCCGGGTCCGCAGGGCATCCTCAAAGGTCTTTCCCTGCGCCATAAAATCATAGATGGTGTCGGTCTGATCGCCGTTGGTGACGATGGTAGTCTCCCCCAACACCCGCACCGGCGCATAGATCACCAAAGACGGGTCCACCAGCTTGGCAGGATCAAAGGCCTGGGTACGAATACCGCCCTGCTGCTCCACAAACACGCGGTTGCGGCTGTTTTCGCTGCGTCCCATGATGAAATATGCGATAACAGCGTGCTCCCCGTCGGCATGGCGTCCCAGAATAATTCCTCTTCCGGGATAGCTGTTCTCTTTCAGCGCCTGCTCCAAACAAATCTGCATATATATTCTCCTTTGTCGGTAGCTTAATCACAAAACTCATAACCGGCGGCTTTTCCGGATACCAACAGAAAAACTGCTGACCGATCCTTTGTGCCGCCGTCGCACCTTCCTATGCGTTGGGACCGATCTCTCCGGCACAGAACATCTCCACCGCCTGGGGAAGGATCTTCCATTCCGCCTGTTCCATCACCCGGCGCTGAAGCAGTTCCGGGGTATCACCAGGAAGGACCTCCACCGCTTTTTGCAGCACAATCTGCCCGCCGTCAAAGATTTCATTGACAAAATGCACCGTGGCGCCGGTAACCTTCACCCCATAGCTTAGCGCTGCCTCATGAACCTTCAGCCCATAAAAGCCCTTACCACAGAAGGAAGGGATCAGGGAGGGATGGATGTTGAGAATCCGTTTCTCATACGCTTGTGTCAGACGGTTGCCCACATAGGACAGATATCCGGCAAGGACCACCAGATCAATCCGATGGCTTTCCAGGGTATCCAGCATGGCCTGCTCAAAGGCCTCGTCGCTGGCATAACGCTTGCGCCCGATGACCATCGCTTCCACTCCATTTTGTTTTGCCCGCTCCAAGGCATAGGCTTTGGAGTTGGAGGCAATCACCAGCACAATCTCCCCGTGAGAGATGATACCGCTTTTCTGGGCGTCCAGCAGCGCCTGCAAATTGGTTCCACCGCCGGATACCAGCACCGCAATCCGTTTCTTTTCCATATTACAGTATCTCCACACCGGTTTCTCCAGCGGCAATCTCGCCAATAACCTTGGCCTTTTCTCCGTTCTGGCAGAGAATGGAAACCGCCAAATCCGCCTGCTCTTTTGCCACAATCACACACATACCAGTGCCCATATTAAAGGTGTTGAACATATCCCGCTCCGGAATATTACCCACCCGCTGGATCATACGGAAGATGGGCAGAACATCCAGACTGCTCTTGTCCACAACCACCTTGCAGCCTTCCGGCAGTGCGCGGGGAATATTCTCGTAGAAACCGCCTCCGGTGATGTGGGAGATGGCTTTCACCTGTACCTGCTCAAAGAGTTTCAGAAGCGGCTTGACATAAATTTTGGTGGGGGTCAGCAGCGTCTCGCCCAGGGTGGCGCCCAGTTCGTCGGAGTACATTCCCAGTCCTTCCTTGCCGGTCTTTTCCACATCGAATACCTTACGCACCAGGGAGAATCCATTGGAATGGACGCCGGAGGAGGCCAGAGAGATCACCGCATCGCCGGGTTTGACCGAGGCATTGTCCAGAATCTTGGACTTATCCACCACGCCCACCGAGAAACCGGCTAGATCGTATTCATCCTCGGGATAGAATCCGGGCATCTCGGCGGTCTCACCACCGATGAGAGCGGCACCTGCCTGTACACAACCCTCCGCCACACCGGAAACGATGGTAGCGATCTTTTCGGGGAAATTCTTACCCACCGCCACATAGTCCAAGAAAATCAGAGGCTTTGCGCCGCAGCAAACAATATCGTTGACGCACATGGCAACGCAGTCGATGCCAACTGTGTCGTGCTTATCCATCAAAAAGGCCAGTTTTAATTTGGTTCCCACCCCGTCGGTACCGGAAACCAGCACCGGGTGGGTCAGTCCGGTCATGTCCAGCTCAAACAGACCGCCAAATCCACCGATACCACTGACCACACCGGAGGTCATGGTACGGGCCACATGGGCTTTCATCAGTTCCACCGCTTTGTATCCGGCGGTAACGTCCACGCCCGCCGCTTTGTAACTGTCGCTATAGCTTTTGCTCATGGAGATTGTATCCTCCTATCAAATTATTATGAGAAAGCGCCATCCTGGATCGCTGCCGGGAAAGTCAAACAGGCGGTTCGGGTGGTGCATCCAAGGGGGAAAGCCGCCACTGAGCCGCCTTTGATTGGCTTTTTCTCAGAAAAAATCCTGTGATCGATTTCAGAGATTATCGCTGATTTTGCTCTCAAATTTATCTTTATGCCCTTCGGAGGGAACCTCCACCGGATATTCCCCGTCAAAACAGGCGGTACAGAAGCCGCAGTTGGCTCCCTCGGCGATCTGCTTGACTGCGCCAACACTGAGATATCCCAAGCTGTCGGCTCCAACCTCCTTGCAGATTTCCTCAACGCTCATCTTACAGGCGATAAGTTTATCCTTGCTGTCGATGTCGGTGCCAAAATAGCAGGGACTGATGAACGGCGGGCTGGAAATGCGCATATGTACCTCGGTAGCGCCTGCATCCCGCAGCAGTTTCACAATCCGCTGGCTGGTGGTACCACGAACGATGGAATCGTCGATGAGAACCACACGTTTTCCCTTTACAGTAGCGGCAACGGCATTGAGCTTAATCTTCACCGAATTCTCCCGCTGTTTCTGGTTGGGCTGGATAAAGGTGCGCCCGATATAACGGTTTTTGATAAAACCTACCCCATACGGGATACCAGACTGCCGGGCAAAGCCCAGCGCGGCATCCAAACCGGAATCCGGCACGCCGATCACCACGTCCGCCTGCACCGGATGCTCCAGCGCCAAAAATGCACCGGCACGCAGACGGGCGTTATGGACGCTGGCGCCGTCGATCACCGAATCGGGGCGGGCAAAATAGATATATTCAAACACACACAAGGTACTTTTAGCAGTGCTACAGTGGGTTTTGATGGTCCGCTCGCCGTTTTTATCTACCACCACAATCTCACCGGGCTCCAGATCCCGCACAAAGGTTGCTCCCAGGGAATCCAGCGCACAGCTCTCCGAAGCGAAGATGGTAGCGTCGTCCAGCTTGCCCATACAAAGCGGACGGAACCCGTTGGGGTCTCTGGCGGCAATCAGCTTGGTAGGGGACATCAGCACCAGAGAGTAGGCTCCTTTGATCTGATACATCGCCTGTTCCAGAGCCGTCTCGATGGAAGGGTTTTTCAGCCGTTCCTCGGTGATGATATAGGAGATTACCTCGCTGTCGTTGGTGGTATGAAAGATGGCGCCGGACAGCTCCAATTTCTCCCGCAGCTCCCAGGCATTGGTGAGGTTTCCGTTGTGAGCCAGAACCATCGGCCCTTTGATATGACGCACCAACAGCGGCTGGGAATTGCTGCGATTGTGGTTGCCAGTGGTGGAATAACGGACATGGCCCACTGCAATCTGGCCATCCCCCAGTTTATCCAAGATCTCCCGGTTAAAGACTTCCGGGACCAATCCCAAATCCTTATGGATGGTGATCAGGCCGTCGTTATTGACCGCAATACCGCTGCTCTCCTGACCGCGATGCTGCAAAGCGTACAGCGCCGTGTAAGCACAGCTGGTTACATGGTGGGTTCCGTTGGGATCGTAGATACCGAAAACACCACATTCTTCATGGATATTGTTGAACAAATCTTTTCACCTCATCAATATTCATCACAGGGCATCTGTTTTACGAAGGATTATTCTCCCATCAGACGTCTCATGATCTCCTGATAGGCGTCCTCCACGTTTCCAAGGTCTCTTCTGAAGCGGTCCTTATCCAGTTTTTCGTGGGTTTTTTCATCCCAGAGGCGGCAGGTATCAGGGCTGATCTCATCGGCCAGCACGATGGTTCCGTCTGCGGTCTTACCAAACTCAATCTTGAAGTCCACCAGGTCGATACCGATGCCCTTCATGTAGGTTTTCAGGAAATCGTTGATCTTGAAGGTATAATCTTTAATCAGGTTGATCTCATCCCAGGTGGCCAGCTTCAGGGCAACCGCATGGTACGCATTGAGCAGAGGATCGCCAAGCTCATCGTTTTTGTAGGAAAACTCAATGGTGGGCTGCTCAAACACAATGCCTTCCTCCACGCCATAGCGCTTGGAGAAGGAACCGGCGGAAATGTTGCGGACAATAACTTCCAGAGGAACGATGGAAACCTTCTTTACAGCGGTCTCCCGGTCGGAAAGCTGCTCAATATAATGGGTGGGAACCCCTACCTTCTCCAGCTTCTGCATCATAAAGTTGGACATCTTATTGTTGATGACGCCTTTGCCGACAATGGTACCCTTTTTCAGGCCATTAAAGGCGGTGGCATCGTCCTTATAATCCACAATCACCACATTGGGGTCATCGGTGGCAAATACCTTTTTGGCTTTTCCCTCATAAATTTGTTCCAGCTTGTTCATAGCTCAAATTCCTTTCCTGCGCCTTGGCGCTGTCAATCATATGGTTTCATAGCAATGTTGGGAAGAAACTTACATCTGCGTGACCGTCTGCTGTAGTTTCCGATCCTTTTCCAAAACCTTCTGTTCCATCTCCTGTTTCATCTGGGAGAGCTGCTGGGCCAACGACTCGTCAGAAAGCGCCAGCATCTGTGCTGCCAGAATGGCGGCATTCTCCGACCCATCGATAGCCACGGTGGCTACCGGGATACCGGAAGGCATCTGTACCGTTGCCAGCAGCGCGTCCAGCCCGTCCAGTGTGGAGGATTTGATGGGAATACCAATCACCGGCAGGGTGGTATGGGCTGCAAGAACGCCTGCCAGATGGGCGGCCTTTCCCGCCGCCGCGATGATTACGCCAAACCCATTTTCTTTGGCGCCGCTGGCAAAAGCGGCGGCCGCCGCAGGGGTACGGTGGGCGGACATGACATGAACCTCCACCGGAATGTCAAAGGCTTTGAGTTTATCGATGGCGCCCTTCACCACAGGAAGGTCGCTGTCGCTGCCCATAATGACAGCTACTTTTCGGATTGCCATAGAAAACAACTCCCCTCATTAGAATCTTTCCAAGCAGTATCCCCGGTGCCTCACCTTTTCAGAAAAACAAAAAAAGCCACAACAAAAACTGTTGCGACTTTTCTAAAAATGGTGCACGTCCCCCGCTGCAGCGGAAACGAGGCTATAGCAGGTTCGGGATATGGATTGCCATAAATAAAGGATGCGGGAGGCAAAAGGATGGAAAGATAGCTGCAAGAACACTGCCCGGCGCATAATTGCCCGCGGACTACTGGACACATTCGTCCCAGAAACGTTCGCAAAACAGCTGAAAACCATCTGACCAACCTCCCAAAATGATTCAATCTTATTGTATACCAGCAAGTATCAAAATTCAACTGAGAATTGAATGGTTGTGGAAAAATTGGTATCCTTCGCAATTCCCCACCCTCACAGCGGGGGAAATTTATGGATTATTTACAACGATTTTGCCCGATTTTTGCAGAGAAAAACTGGGCAATCGGGAACTGTCCCTTTTGATTATTCCTACCTGCACCGCCCGTCAGCAGTTATTTTATCTCTGGCTTCAGCAGCTGCTGCCAATTTTCAGGCAGTGGCCGCATATCGCACAGCAGCTGAAGGTCTTGACGCAGCAGCGCCAAGGTAACCTGCGCCATACCTACAGCATCCCCCAGATAACAATGAGCGTCTCCCACCTTACCCTCGGTCATCGCCCCGCAGAATGCAAAAGGCTCCCGGAGTTTCACAAAGTTTTCAGAGATATGAGGGCATTTGGCGTTAAAATGGCGGTATACTGCGACAGGGATGGTTCCGCGCCCGTCGTGGGTAACGATCCGAAACTGAACCGGCTGCTCCGTCAAACGCAGCGGCACATCCGCCCACTCCTCCACGCTGTGAATGAAGGTATTTTTGCTCAGAGGGCATCCCAAAAACAAAACCTTTGCCTTTCGGTCATATAACCGTCCCCAACAGCCTTGCCGGGGACAGGGTGTCGTGCAGCGCTCCTCCCCCGCTATGTACGCCTGAGCGTCCTTTCCCCAGGCTACCACCGAATGGGTAGGATGCAGCGAACGATATACCCCCTGACGGCGGCGCAGCAGATCGGGAAGGATTCCTACGCAGGAAGGCTCCGTCTCGGGATCAAACACCGGGTGCTGCGGTCCCATCTGCGCCCAGGTATGGCAGGGCATCAGCAGTAGACCCTCCTCTCCCACTGCTTCTATCAGCGCATCCAAAATGGTATCTGCCCGGTTTTCGGTTTCTCCCACCGACTTCACCGAGGAATGTACCATCAGTGTATCTCCCGCCTGGATTCCCAGTCCCCTGAGATCCACAAGCAACCTTTCTTTGGTATATACCATGGTAGCAACCACCTTTCTCCGATCTCTCCCTGATTTGCTGTCCCTTGATTCATTATACCACACCCATCCGTTTTCTCAAAGCCTTTGCCAAAACACAAAAAGGCGGTAGAATACCACCCGCTCGGGGAAGCATCCTACCGACCTATCTGTAGCTTCGCCGCTACCGGCAATTTGAAAAACTACTGCACAAGATTGGTGCGAAATACAAACCGGCGAAACCGGTTGCCGCGATGGGTTAGTATTCCCTGGACCCGCTCGCCGTTTTCCTCCTCCAAAGAAGGGAAGGATTGCCATACCCTTCTGCCGACGCGGCAGGTCAGCTCTGCGCCGCCATGCAGCCGGAACACCAGCTGATACCGGCCCATCAGGCCGCTGCAGGGTTTGTGGCATTTGCTGAGCAGACGCGCCTGCTCACTGGTCTCGCTGCTGATCAGGTACAGTCCAAACCGGCAGAGAATCCAGCTCAAGCACAGAGAACCCAGAACCAGCGATATCATCAGCGCAATATGCACCGTCCAATTCCCGTTCATTTCCTTCACTGCCTTTTTCTTTTTGTTTCCTTACGGTTTGGAATTGCCGTAATATGCTTAAGCCTTGTTTTGGGGATCCGCCTCCACAGCCACTTCCCTGAGTGATGCCGCCAGACTGGCCAGAGACTGGATCTCGCTGGGGATGATAATCTTGGTGGATTTTCCGTCGGCTACCTTCGCCAATGCTTCCAGAGAGCGCAGCGCAATTACCTGGTTGCTGGGATGCGCTTTGTTGAGCAGCTCAACACTGTCGGCAACTGCCTTCTGCACCAGCATAACGGCCTCCGCCTCACCCTGGGCTTCCCGGATCTTCTGTTCTTTGACCGCTTCGGCCCGCAGGATCGCCGATTCCTTCTCGCCTTCCGCCTTCAGGATCGCCGATTCTTTCTCGCCTTCCGCTACCAGAATCCGGCTATGCTTATCGCCCTCTGCCCGAAGGATCGCCTCACGGCGTTCCCGCTCCGCTTTCATCTGCTTTTCCATGGCGTCCTGAATCTCACGGGGAGGAATGATATTTTTCAGCTCGACACGGGTTACTTTGATACCCCATTTATCGGTAGCCACATCCAAAATAGAGGTAATTTTGCTGTTGATGACGTCGCGGGAAGTCAAGGTACTATCCAGATCAATCTCACCGATGATATTTCTCAGCGTGGTGGCGCTGAGGTTTTCAATGGCGGACAGAGGCTTATCCACGCCGTAGGTGTAAAGTTTGGCGTCGGTAATCTGGAAAAAGACCACTGTATCAATCTGCATGGTTACGTTATCTTTGGTAATCACTGGCTGAGGTTTAAAATCCACAATCTGTTCTTTGAGGGTAACCTTCTTGGCGACGCGATCCACAAAGGGGATGGTCATATGAATACCGGTGGTCCAAGATGCATGATAGCCGCCCAAACGCTCCACCACATATACCGTTGCCTGCGGAACGATTTTGATGTTGGAAATCACCAGCACCAGTAGAACCAAAAGTACCACCAACAAAAAACCAAACCCGAAATCAAACATAATACTGCCTCCCATCATTCTTTGATTTTGTTATCGAAAGCATCCTCTTGCCGGAATAGGAATGCTTTTGATCTTCTTTTCCTGGACGAAAACAGTGTTTTGCCAAAGATCTCTGCCGTATTTTTCCCTGAAAGCGGGGATGTTATCCAATGATTTCCACAATTAGTTTGGCTCCCTCGATGGCTTTGATCAGCACTTTGTCTCCCTTATGCACGCTGGAACCATCCTCGGTGCGCGCCGCCCAATCCTGACCGCCAATCATCACACGGCCGCTGGCGATGTCACCTTCCTTTGCGTCGGAGAGCACAACTCCCACCTGCCCGATCAGACTGTCGGCGTTGGTATGTACCTGACGGATTTTCAGCACCTTGCGGATAAAAGGGCGCGTACCAATCAGGGCAGCGATGGACACCAGAATAAATACGGTAAACTGAACCCAAAGGGAAAATCCCAGCATTGCCGGAATGATCGCGACCAGAGCGCCCAACGCAAACCAGATCGCCACCATCTGTACCGTCACGGCCTCCAGCACACCCAGCGCCACGGCAAATATCAGCCAAAATATTGACGCCCAATCCGTAAACCAAGCAATAAATTGTTCCATCATGTCCCTTCACTCCTCCTATGTATCATGAGAAACCATGTTAGGCTTTCTGCAGCTGTACCAGCGCCTGCGCCGCTATGTCCGCAGCCTTAGCCAAACGTTTGCCCTCTGCTTCCAAAATTGCGGCGCCCTCCGGGGTAATACGATAAATCTTTCTCCGGTCCTCCTCCCGCAGCGCACAGATCAGGCCGTCATTTTCCATTTTATACAACAGGGTATAAACGGTCCCAGCTCCAAGATTTACCCTCCCATCGGTAACACGGGACGCCTCCTGCATAATTCCGTATCCATGATTCTCATGGCCAAGGGCCGCCAACACCATAAAACTGGCTTCCGTCATGGGGATATAGCTTTGCTGTAGTTTATTCAGATCTGCCATATCAATTCCTCCCTCGTATAATAAGTTTAAAGTTAATTAATCAGGTCTCAGCAGGCTTTGGGAAGCCCGTGATACAATAGCTGTAGGACAGCAGGGTCAAGCTCT
>DBQB01000004.1 GCA_002305685.1 Ruminococcaceae bacterium UBA1405 | reverse complement strand
TCTACCTAGAAGGGAGCATATCACAACGGCTGTACACCCCCTCTCATCCTCATTCCCATGTCGGCATTACCCTGGACCGGTGAAAGGGTCGAAACTTTCCCGGAATCTGCCGGCACAGCTGCCAGCAGCACGCATCGCAGGGATGTTTCCTCTCAGCCTGTTTACAAGCTCCCCCAGTGTATGGACTTTTTGATCTGCCAGTATTATCGCACATTCCCATCAGTTTGTAAATACAGCACGGTTGACATTTGCCGCCGCTGTCCTATAATTTGAGATGAAACAAAAAACACCAACGGAAATAAACCATAGAAAGGCGGATCTGCCATGACTCCATCCGTAGAAAAATTGTTTGCCTTCCTGCGCCAGTCCCCCACCCCATTCCATGCCGTGGAAACCATTCGCAAAGAGCTGGATGCCCAAGGGTTTCACGCGCTGGAGGAGAGTGCCCGCTGGACGCTAAGGCCGGGAGAAAAATACTATGTAACCCGCAACCTTTCCTCCATCATCGCCTTCATGCTTCCCACCGCCAAGGACTGGTCCGGATTTCAGATTGTCGCCAGCCACTGCGATTCCCCTACCTTTAAGATCAAATCCAACGCGGAAATCTCGGTGCGGGGAAACTATACCCAGCTCAATACCGAGATGTATGGCGGAATGCTCTGCGCCTCCTGGATGGACCGCCCGCTGTCGGTAGCCGGACGGATTGTGGTGCGCACCGGCGATGGGGTTGCCACCCGGCTGGTGAAGGTGGATCGGGATATGGTGCTCATTCCCAATGTGGCCATCCATATGAACCGCCAGGCCAACGACGGGGTAAAATACAATCCTCAGGTGGATATGCTTCCCCTGTACGGGGATGGGGAAGCTTCCGGCGGATTCCTTGCAGAGATCGCCAGCACCGCCGGGGTACAGCAGCAGGAGATTCTGGACACCGACCTGTTCCTCTACAACCGGATGCCCGGCACCGTTTGGGGCAAAAATGGGGAGTATATCTCCGCGCCCAAGCTGGATAACCTGGAATGCGCCTACACCTCCTTGCAGGCGTTTTTGCGCTGCGACGTCAAAACCCTGCATGGCATCCCGCTGTGCTGTGTCTTTGACAACGAGGAGGTAGGCAGCACCACCAAACAGGGCGCCGATTCCACCCTGCTTTACGATGTGCTGCGCCGCATCACCCTGGGACTGGGACAGACGGAGGAGGAGTACTACACCGCCGTCGCTTCCAGCATGATGCTCTCCGCCGACAACGCCCATGCGGTACACCCCAACCATCCCGAACTCACCGACCCCACCAACCAGGTCTTTATCAACAAAGGCATCGTCATCAAATACAACGCCCGCCAGAAATACACCACCGACGGGGTTTCCGGGGCCATCTTCAAGGCCATCTGCCAGCGGGCCGGGGTACCGGTGCAAACCTTTGTCAACCGCTCCGATATGATGGGCGGCGGAACACTGGGCAACATCTCCAACAGCCATGTATCCCTCAACACCATCGACATCGGTCTGCCTCAGCTGGCCATGCATTCCAGCTACGAGACTGCCGGTACACAGGATGTACAGTATATGATCGATGGAATTGCCGCCTTCTATCAGAGCGGGGTTACCGCTGTGAAGGACGGACAGTATCGGTTCTAAGGCACCGATAAACTTTTTTCTGACCAACAATCATAGATTTCCAAACCGCTTTCATATCCTGTAAACGGCTGGTCCCTTTCTCCAGGGACCAGCCGTCTTTTTTAGAAAAGAAAAAACACACCGGTGCTGTCATAGAGAAAAGGTGATAAGACTGGCAATTATTTCTCCATAAAGTAAGCCTGACCATTCTCCTGATAGCCGCAGACATCATATAGTCTCCTTGCCGCGGGATTATTCACATTCACATATAAACGGACTCCGGTTGCTTCCAGCTTCACCTTCAGCTCATCTGCTTTTTGCATCAACGCTTTTGCCATCCCTTGTCCGCGAAAACTGGGTTCAACCCATAATTCATCTACATAAATATGCCCGTGTCCTTTCCATCGACCCACCTTGGGCAGATACAGCAAAGAGATCCAGCCTACATAACGATTCCCTACCCTGGCTGCATAAACATATAGATTGGGGTTTGACAACTCCTTTTTGATCTGCTGGGGAACCGGTGTCCATAAAGGTTCCCGTTCAAATCCGTTTTCCCTCCAGAATATCATGGCATCAAACAACGGATAATTGTCCTCATCTATTCTTTCAATTCTATAATTCATATTCTTCTTTATCTTTCATCCATCTGTACGACATTCCAGCAACCGTCTAAAAAACGCAAAAGAGAAAAATCAACCGCCAACGGAAATTTCTTTGACGGTTGATTTTTATTTCTTTGCACACAAATATGCAGTTTTCTATTGTTTTGCGCCAATCAGTTTCCGCGTTGCTTTTTACTGCTATTCTTTTTCCGCCACCCGGATTCGGTTTAAGGCCCGTTTGAGTTTCATTTCCAGCATCCGGTATTCCTGATCCTTCTGCTTGCGCTCCCGAAGCGCTGCCTGGGCCTGTTCCTTAGCCGATTGGGCGCGGGCTTTATCGATCTGATCGGACCATTCCAGGGTAATGGCGTTGACCAGGGTGAGCTCCCGGCTCACCGAGACAAAACCGCCGGAAACCGTTGCAACCCGGGTTTCCCCGCCGCAGGTCAGGCGCAGAACACTCACGTCCTGCAGCGCAGCCAGGTAATCGATATGTCCCCGGAGGATTCCCACGTCCCCCTCGGTGGTGCGCACCACCAGGCGATCCGCCTCACCGTCAAAAACCAGCCCGTCCGCCGTGGCAATCTGAAGATGGAAAGATGCCATCACGCTCCCCGCCTTTCCGCCTTACGGCTGATACGAAAACGCCAACGCCATTTGAGGTCAAACAGCGCCGTCATGGATTTTCCTTTTTGGCCTTTTCCACCGCCTCGTCGATGGTTCCCACAAACAGGAAGGCCGATTCGGGCAGATCGTCGTGTTTGCCCTGGATGATCTCCTGAAAGCCCCGGATGGTCTCTTTGAGGGGGACATATTTTCCGGCCATGCCGGTAAACTGCTCCGCCACCGTAAAGGGCTGGGAGAGGAAACGCTGGATCTTTCTGGCCCGGGATACAATCAGCTTATCCTCATCGGACAGCTCATCCATACCCAAAATGGCGATGATATCCTGTAATTCCTTGTATCTTTGCAGGATGGACTGTACCGCACGGGCGGTCTCATAGTGCTCGATGCCCACAATCTCCGGGGCCAAAATGGTGGAAGTGGAGTCCAGCGGGTCCACCGCCGGATAGATGCCCAGGGAGGAGATGGCTCTGGAGAGCACGGTGGTGGCGTCCAGATGGGCAAAGGTGGTGGCAGGGGCCGGGTCGGTCAAATCGTCCGCCGGCACATAGACCGCCTGCACCGAGGTGATGGACCCCTTCTTGGTGGAGGTAATCCGCTCCTGCAGCGCTCCCATCTCGGTGGCCAGGGTGGGCTGATAGCCCACCGCTGAGGGCATACGTCCCAACAGCGCCGAAACCTCTGAACCCGCCTGGGTAAAGCGGAAGATGTTGTCGATAAACAGCAGCACGTCCTGGCCTTCCCGGTCCCGGAAATATTCCGCCATGGTCAGCCCGGAGAGCGCAACCCGCATTCTGGCGCCCGGCGGTTCGTTCATCTGGCCGTAGACCAGCGCCGTCTTGTTGATAACGCCGGACTCCTTCATCTCATTGTACAGATCGTTGCCCTCTCTGGTGCGTTCTCCCACACCGGAAAAGACCGAGATACCGCCATGCTGTTTGGCAACGTTGTTGATCAGCTCCATAATCAGCACCGTCTTTCCAACGCCGGCGCCGCCGAACAATCCGATCTTGCCGCCCTTGGCATAGGGGGCGATCAGATCCACAACCTTGATGCCGGTCTCCAGAATTTCGGTGGTGGACTGCTGTTCCTCATAGGAAGGGGCGGGACGATGGATAGGCCACCGCTCCTTGGTGACAGGGGCCGGCTGGTTGTCCACCGGTTCCCCCAACAGGTTAAAGATACGTCCCAGCGTCTCATCCCCCACCGGTACAGTGATGGGACCGCCGGTATCCCGCGCCGGAATACCCCGCACCAGGCCGTCGGTGGAACTCATGGCAATGCAGCGCACCACGTCATCCCCAATGTGCTGCGCCACCTCCACCGTCACCTTACGCCCGTGATACTCGATTTCCACAGCGTTTAGAAGATTGGGAAGGCTTTGGGGAGGAAATTTGATATCCAGAACAGGGCCGACAATGGATATCACCGTCCCCATATTCTGCTCAAGCATTGGCTTCACTCCTTCTCAAAAGGTGAAAAACTTATCGCCGTCCGCCGCTCACTGCGCGGCCTGGGCGCCCGCCGCAATCTCGGTGATCTCCTGGGTAATGGCACCCTGGCGGGCCTGGTTATACCGCAGTCCCAGCTGTTCGATCATCTCGTCGGCGTTGTCGGTGGCAGATTCCATGGCGGTGCGTCTGGCTGCCTGTTCCGACGCAAAGGATTCGGTGACCGCTCCGTAGAGCAGTCCTGCTATATATTGAGGAACAATCCGCTCGAACACCGCCACCGCCGACGGCTCGTAAAGGATCTCCCTCTTACTCACGGTGGCGGTAGCCACCTTGCTGACGGGCAGCATACAAAGGCTTCCCGGCTGCTGGGAGAGGGCGGAGACAAAGTTGGTGTAAACGATATACATCACATCAAATTTTCCTGCCAGATAGCTCTGGCACAGCCATTGCGAAAGCTGAAAAGCCTGTTTCATCCCAAAATATTCCACCGTGGAGGTGAGCTTTTCGTCCAGCTGCAAAATGGGGATGCTGCGCTTATGGAAATACTCCGCCGCCTTGCGCCCGATAGGGACCACCATAGGGTTTTTAAGGTATCCATCAGCGCCTGGGCTGCCTTAAAAACGTTGGAATTGTATCCGCCGGCCAGTCCTCTGTCCCCGGCAACCACCACCACGCAGCTACCGCGCACCGGCCTTGCCTTGACATAGGGGGAGGAGAGATCCCGGTTTCTGGAGGCAATGTCCGAGATGGTCTCATACAGCAGACGAAACTGAGGACGGGTTCTTTCCGCCCGCTCCTTGGCCCGGCGCATCTTGGAGGACGCGACCAACTCCATGGCCTTGGTGATCTGACGGGTACTCTCCACGCTTTTGATCCGGCGTTTGATATCCTTCATTCCGGTACCTGCCATCACAATGCCTCCTCTCTATCGGGATGCCAGGAATTTTTCCTTGCACTCTTTTATGGCGCTGACCATAGCCGCCTCGTTTTCCGCAGAAAGATTTCCGGTCTGCTGGATCTGCTGCATAATCTCGGGATGCACCGCATCCACAAATTCATACAGCTCCTGCTCAAAGCGGGCAATCTCCTCCACAGCGATATCCGCCAAAAGGTCGTGCACCACCGCATAGATGATCATCACCTGATGGGATACCGAAACCGGGGCGCTTTGTCCCTGTTTGAGCACCTCCACAATCCGCTCGCCCTTGGCAAGGCGGGCTTTGGTGTCCGCGTCCAGATCGGAGCCAAACTGGGAGAAGGACTGCAATTCCCGGTACTGGGAATAGGCCAGTTTCACCGAACCGGCTACCTTTTTCATCGCCTTAATCTGCGCGGAACCGCCCACACGGGATACCGAGATGCCCGGGTTTACTGCCGGGCGGATGCCGGAGTTAAAGAGCTCGGTTTCCAGAAAGATCTGTCCGTCGGTGATAGAGATCACGTTGGTGGGAATATAGGCGGAAACATCCCCCGCCTGGGTTTCGATGATGGGCAGTGCCGTCAGCGAACCGCCGCCATATTCCGGCGCCATCTTTGCCGCCCGTTCCAGCAATCTGGAATGGAGATAAAAGACATCTCCGGGATAAGCCTCACGGCCCGGCGGCCGGTGCAGCAGCAGCGACATAGCGCGATAGGCCACCGCGTGTTTGGACAGGTCGTCATAGATAATCAGGGCATGGCCGCCCTTCTTCATAAAATATTCCCCGATGGCGCACCCGGCATAGGGGGCGATATACTGTAACGGCGCCAGCTCCGAAGCTGTAGCTGCCACCACCACGGTATATTCCATCGCCCCTGCTTTTTGCAGCGTATCCACAATTCGTGCCACGGTGGAGCGCTTCTGTCCCATGGCCACATAGATACACACCACATCGGTATCCTTCTGGTTGATGATGGTGTCGATGGCGATGGCCGTCTTTCCGGTCTGACGGTCGCCGATGATCAGCTCACGCTGTCCTCTGCCGATGGGGATCATCGAATCGATGGCCTTGATACCGGTTTGCAGCGGCTCACTGACCGAAATGCGCTCAATGATGCCCGGCGCCGGAGACTCCACCGGAACGATCTGCTCTGCGTCGATGGGACCTTTTCCATCGATGGGCTGGCCCAGAGCGTTGACCACCCGGCCCAGCATCGCCTCCCCAACCGGCACCGAGACCACCTGACCGGTACGTTTGACGGTATCCCCTTCCTTGATATTTTCATCGGAACCCAGCATAACGGCGCCCACCGAATCCACATCCAGATTCAGCGCCATAGCGTAAACACCGCCGCCAAACTCCAACAGCTCGTTGGCCATACAGTTTTCCAGCCCGTAAATCCGGGCGATACCGTCTCCAACCTGTAATACGGTACCGGTGTCGGCCAACTGAATTTTATTGTGATAGTTTTTGATCTGATTTTTGATGATGCTGCTGATTTCCTCAGAACGCAGCTGCATGGTTTCACCCGCTTTCCACTAAGTCAATCATCCGCCGATATTTTCCAAAATCTGCCGGCGCACCGCTTCCAGGCGGTTTTTGATGCTGTCATCCATCTGCCGGTTGCCAATTTTCAGCACCACACCACCCAGGATGGAGGGATCGATCTGATTTTCCAGCAGTATCTTTTTCCCCAGAGAGAACTCCAGTTTATCACAGAGCCGGCGCTGCAACTCTTCCGTCATGGCCACGGCAGTGACAGCGATCACCGGCTGAATGTTGCGCTGCTGGTAATACAGCGCACGAAAAGCTTTCTCAATTTCCTCAAGATAGGAGATTCGGTCTGCCTGGGCCAAAATTTTGAGAAAGTTGAGCAGATACAGATCCACCTGCCCGGAAAAATCCTGTTCCAACAGCTGTTCCCGCTCCTCCTTGGTAATGACCGGGGAACTGAGCAGCCGCAAAAATTCCGGATACTCTCTCATCAGCGCACAAACTTCACCCAGCTGGGCGAGCAGCAGCTCCTCTTTTTTCTCCTCCTGAGCCACCTCAAAGAGGGATACCGCGTAGGTCTGTACAATCACATTGGCCATCAGCAATCACCCACATGGTCGATAAACTCCCCGATCAGCTTCTGATGCTCCTCAGAGGAGAGCTCCCGCTCCACCACTTTGGAAGCAGCCAGAAGCGCAATATCGGAGATGTCCTTTTTGACCTCCTCAAAGGCCCGCCGTTTCTCCATCTCAATCTGGACGTCGGCGCGGGAGACAATGTTCTGTGCCTTTTCCTGGGCCTCCCGGATAATCTCCTCGCTTCTCAGCACCGCTTTTTTGTTGGCGTTTTTGAGGATCTCGTTGGCCTCATCCTTGGCGTTTTCCAGATGCCGGGTGTATTCCTCCTTCATCTGCATCGCGTCCTGCTGCGCCTTCTCGGCGTCATCGTAGATGGCTTTCACCTCGTTTTGCCGCTGGGCAATCATCTTCTGGATGGGCGAAAACAAAAAATGCTTGACGATCAGATAGAGTATCAGCAGATTGCCCCACTGAAACAAAAGCGTCCAGTCGATGGAAACAAAGTTGGTGTTTCCTTCCAAAAGACATTCCTCCTTTCCGCAAAATGCTGTGCCGGTGTCGTTACAGCATATTTACCAGAGGATTCATGAAGATGAGAATCAGGGCGATAACCAGGGAATAGATACCGGTGGACTCGGCGACAGCACAGCCCAGCAGCATGGTTCTGGTGATATCCGACTGCGCTTCGGGTTGGCGTCCCACCGCCTCACAGCCTTTACCGGCTGCAAATCCCTGACCGATACCAGGGCCCAAGCCGGCGATCATGGCAATACCGGCACCGACGGCGGACGCGCCCAAAACGATAGCTCTTTCCAACATAACAATAACCTCCTGAAACCGAAAATATTATTTTTTAATTTATACATTACGGATCGGTAGCCATGCCGACAAACACCATCGTCAGCATACAGAAGATGAACGCCTGCAAAACTCCGGAGAACACATCAAAATAGATGGACAGGATTGCCGGCAGACCCAGCTGAAAAATAGGTACCGGCAAAAGCCCTTGAAAGACGATATTGGTCAGCGCAGCCAGCCCGGAGTAGATCAGCATGGTGATTACCATACCGGCGGAGATGTTGCCGAAATGACGGAAGCTTAAGGAGATGGGATTGACCAGCTCGCTCATAATATTCATTGGCAGCATCACCGGCACAGGGTCCAGAAAACCTTTGAGCCAGCTGAGAAGCCCTTTGGTGCGGATGCCGCCCCACTGGGTCATCACAAAGGTCACCAGCGCCCAGGAGAGGGTGGTGTTGAGATCGGCGGTGACGGCGCGGCATCCCAACAGGCTGATCAGACTGCCCAGCGCCGAAAAGAGAAACACCGTACCGATATAGGGAGCATACCGCTGCTTATTTTTGCCCATGGTATCATCCACCAGTTTGCAGACCATGGTCACATATTTTTCCGCCAGCACCTGCACGCCGGAAGGCACCTTTTGCAGCCTTCGGGTAATCAGGCGGCAGGCGATAAAGACCGCCAGAATGATAAACCAGGAGTTGACCACCGTTTCAGTGACCGGGATACCGCCCAACAGAGGGATGGTAAAGATAATTTTAGGTCCTTCCACCTTGCGTTTTCTCCTCCTTTCGTTTTCGGAGCTGTCCGTAAACCGCTCCGGCATAATAGATCATTTTGGGATAAAACAGCGGCAGCACCACCCCGAAAACATTCAGGGATGGAGAGCGGATACCCACCCAGATGATCACGCCGCTGAGGATATATCTTGCCAGCACTCCGGCAGTCATACCCCTTCGGGCGGCCGCAGGGGAGGGGTTGGAAAGGCTGCGCTTGACCGATAGGCCGATCAGCTGAAAATGCAGCAGCTCAAAGAGGGTGCCCAATAACAGACCCAGCGCCATAGACTTGAGGGAATATCCCAGCCCACCGCTGATCAGCAGGCATATCAGATCCAGAATCACTGCACCTTTGGCCAGCCGCAGCGTTTCCTGAGCAATCACCTCATTCATGCCCGTCCTCCTTCCGGGAACTTTGCGCCATACGGTTCATCGAGCGCAGCACACCGGCAAAACCGCTGATTCCAGCGTACAGCCCCACCAGGATTCCTGCCAGCACAATACCGTTTCCCATACCCAACCGGCTGCGCAGCACACAGGCGCCCCAAATACACAGCACCAGTGGCACACAGAAGGAAAGTCCCACCTGGGTGAAAAAGCACAGGGTTTTCAGCGGTGAAAGGTCCACTGGATGTTTTCCCATGGTTGTCTCTCCTTTCCGCCAGATAAAGTCCAGCCTTCCGGCAAAGAGACTTTACCGCTTTTTATAGTATTAACCCAGACGTCCAAAACAGTACAGCAACTCCCGGATTTTTTCCGCCAGAGCATCGTTGGAGGCGCCTTTCACCATCCGAAATCCCCAGTTGCCGGAGGGAGTGGCGGGTACATTCATCCGATGCTCGCTGCCCAGACCCAAAAAGTCCTGCATCTGGGCCATGGCCACCACACAGCGGGAACCCAGGGCCCCCCGGATCAGCCCCCAGTGGTATCCTTCCTCGGCGTTGAGCCCGAAATACCGCTTGGCAAAAGCTACCTCCTTGGGATCTCCGTTTTGCACCCAACCGGCCGCCGTATCGTTGTCGTGGGTTCCGGTATAGAGGAAAGCGTTCTCCTCACAGTTGTGAGGCAGATAAGCATTGTCAGGACCGCTGCAAGCAAACTGCAATACCTTCATGCCGGGGAAACCGGTCTCTCGCAGCAGACGGCGAACGCTGGGAGTAATCACGCCCAGATCTTCCGCCAAAATCTTCACCCGGCCCACCTCCTTCTCAATCTGCTGGAACAGAGCATATCCGGGACCCTCACACCACTCGCCGTGGCGGGCATCCGGCTCATCACGGTCGATGGCGTAAAACTGATCGAATCCTCTGAAATGATCGATGCGCACCCAGTCATAAATCTGCGCATTGCGGCGTATCCGGTGTATCCACCAGCCGAACCCGTCGTCCTCCAACAGATCCCAGCGATACAGAGGATTGCCCCAGCGCTGTCCCATATCGGAGAAAGCGTCCGGCGGTACCCCCGCCACCTTGGCCAGGGAATTGTCCCGATTGAGCCAGAAGTACTTCCGGTTAACCCATACGTCCACCGAATCGTGCAGCACATAGATGGGGAGATCCCCGATGATCTCCACATCCCGCTCGTTGGCGTAGAACTTCAGCGCTTCCCACTGGGTAAAAAAGAGATACTGGACAAACACCCAGAAATCCACCCGCGCCTTAACCTCGCTGCTCCAATACGCCACCGCCTGAGGCTGCCGCTGAGCGATATCCTCCGGCCACTGGTACCAGGGTTTGTCCTCGTTGCGCTCCTTGACGGCCATATACAGCGCATAATCCTCCACCCAGTCGGCGTGCTGCAAACGGAACTGCTGCATCGCTGCCAAGGACAGGGTGGGAGGCGTCACCGTAAAGGTGACCGTTTGGGACTGGGAGGGGAGCGTCTCCTTTCCTTTGCCTGACGGCTTCTCCTTTCCGGAACTCTCCTTTGCGGCGGCAAGGGGTTTTTCCGGCATAGGCGCCAAATTTTCGGGGCGGAAGGACGCCTGCCCCAACGCTGTCAATCTTGTATAAGCTTTTTCCAGCAGTGGCAGTTTTCCCCGATGCACCGCGTCAAAATCCACCCGCGCCGGGTTTTTCCCCCAGCTTTGGCCTGTCAGCTCTTTTCGCTCCAACAGGCCCACCGCCTGGAGAAAATCCAGATCGATGAGATCCGGATTTCCCGCGAAGGTGGAGTAGGAGGCATAGGGAGAATTCCCACTGCCTGCCGGAACCAGCGGGAGCACCTGCCAATACCGCAATCCGGCTTTCTTCAAGAAATCTACAAAATCATAGGCGTCCTGCCCCATCGTGCCAATCCCGTAAGGGGAAGGCAGAGAGGAAATATGCAGAATCGTTCCCGCTCTTCTCAACACAATGGCATCCTCCGTTTCACCGGCGCCTATTCAAAGCGCCGTCATTTCGTTTCCCTTGCGGCGGTAAGTGGGGGCCGGGATGAAGGAAAATTCTCACCACCACAGCGGGATATTGTTTTTATTGTACCAATTTTTACCGAAAGAAACAAGCCTTTCCGGCAATATATTTGACATCCTGCACAACCTTCTTGCTCCGAATGGTTAAAATGGATGTGGACAGAGGAATGTTTGCTGCGTCCAAGTTCCAAACTGTCTCGTTACCGCCGCCAACAAAAAACACCGTGCCATCCACCAGAGAAGCGGATGGCACGGTGTTTTCAAATTTTATTCGGCAGCGCTTACGGTCTCAACCTCATCGGGATACGCTTTGCGGTCGTTCCATTTTCCTTTGCGGTAGAATACCAACGAGATACCGGCGGCAATCACCCATCCAAAGGGCCACGCGCACCAGATTCCGGTAGAACCCAGCGCAGTTTGGGAGAAGATCATCGCCAACACCACCCGCAAAATCAGATCGGTGAAGGTGGCAATCATAAAGCTGACCATATTCCCCGAACCTCTGAGGATACCATCCGCCACCAGTTTGGAGGAGATGACAAAATAGAAGGGGGAGAGGATTCGCAGATACAGGATGCCGGTCTGTATGGCGGTGCCTGTGGGCTCATCCATAAACAGATAGAGCACCCAACGTCCAGCCAGCAGATAGAGCAGCACCAACGGGACGCACAAGGTCCAAACCATCTTGATGCCGGCTTTGTATCCGCTGCGGATACGCTGCAGCTTCTGGGCGCCAATATTCTGGGCGGTATAGTTGGAGATGCCGTTGGCCAGGGTGGTGAAGGAGGTCAGCACCAGGTTATTGAGTTTGACCCCTGCCGCATACCCTGCAATGACGCTGGCGCCAAAACCGTTGATGATGCTCTGAATGATGATATTTCCCACCGAAATAAAGCTCTGCTGCAAAATACTGGGAATGGCTATGACGGCAATCTGCCGAAATACCGTCCAGGAAAAAGGACGAACCGGTTCGGTGGTATGAATCTGTGCCAGACGGCGCAGTACCACCACCATGGACAGCACACAGCTGACGCCCTGGCAGAGGAAGGTAGCCCAGGCTACACCGGCAACCCCCATCTGAAAAGCGGTGACAAACAGGATATCCACCGCAATGTTGGCGGTGGAGGAGAAGGCCAGAAAGATAAACGGTGTGCGGGAATCCCCCAGCGCGGAGAAGATACCGGTGGCGATGTTGTAAAAGAACATAAAGGGCAGACCCCAGACGTAGATGTCCAGATACAGTTTGGAATCGGCAAAGATCTCCTGGGGCGTATGGATCCACTGCAGCAGGGTGTCGCAACCCAAAATACCAAACACCATCAATACCCCGCACAGCACCGCGCTGGAAAGAATGGCGGTATAGACCGCAGTTTTCATCTGGCCATAGCTTTTGGCGCCAAAAAACTGGGAAACAATCACCGAACAGCCGATGTTGCAGCCAAAGGCGAAGGCGATAAAGATCAGCGTCACCTCATAGCTGTTTCCCACGGCAGCCAGGGCGTTTTCACCGATAAATTTTCCCGCCACCAGGCTGTCTGCAATGTTATAGAGCTGCTGAAAAATGATGCTGCCAAACAGCGGCAGACAAAATTGCCAAAGAACCGTTTCCGGTTTTCCTACTGTAAGATCCTTATTCATTGGACTGACACATTCCCTCCACTTTTTCGTATGCTCCCCCATCGGGAGGATAACCTTGCATTTTAGACCACCTGGTATTATACTGACAAAAAGAGGCAGATGTAAAAGCTATATTTGATATACCTGCCATATGATTTTGATATTACATTTTGGGACCGTCTTTCAGGGAGGGAGCACCGTGTCCGTCACCTACGATTACTACCGGATCTTCTATTATGTGGCCAAATACCACAGCTTTACCAGAGCGGCAAAGATTCTCATCAACAGCCAGCCCAACATCACCCGCGCCATGAACAATCTGGAACAGGAGTTGGGATGCCGGTTGTTTTTGCGCTCCAACCGGGGGGTAACCTTGACGCCGGAGGGAGAAAAGCTGTTTGCCCACGTCCAGATTGCCATGGAACAGCTGCAAGCCGGGGAAGCGGCTGTCACCGCTGTGCGGGGGCTGCACAGCGGTCATCTCTCCATCGGTGTCAGTGAGATTGCGCTGCACGGACTGCTGCTGCCGGTGCTGCGGGATTTTCATCTGGATTATCCCGGCATCCATATCCAGGTTTTCAACCATTCCACCCCTCAGGCGGTGGAAGCGGTCAAAAAAGGTACGGTGGATTTTTCGGTGGTCACCTCCCCGGTCAGCGTGTCCAAACCGGTGCGGGAGCTGCCTTTGATCCACTTTCAGGATATTCTGATTGCCGGTCCTCATTTTTCCCATCTGGCCGGTCACACCCTCTCCCTGAAAGATCTATCCCAGTTTCCGCTGATCTGTCTGGGCAGGGACACCACCACCTTTCTTTTTTACGATCAGCTGTTTTCCCAGCATGGGCTGCTCCTTGAGCCGGATATCGAGGCGGCTACCACCGACCAGATTTTGCCGATGGTGAAATTTGATCTGGGTTTGGGATTCCTTCCTCAGTTTTTCGCCAGGGAGGCGGTGGAAAAAGGGGAAATCTTCCCCATCCCGCTTCAGGAAACCATCCCTTCCCGGCACATCTGCCTGATTCGGGATCAGAGCCGACCACTGAGCACCGCCGCCCAGCAGCTGGAAAAACGCCTGATGGCCGTGTGCGGCGCATAAACCTATGAAGGCGGGTTGACAAACAAAGGAGCTATCCTCTCAAAGCGGTTGTTCTTTGAAGGGATAGCTCCTGATTTTTTTATTTTTTTGCTGCTCCATACCGAATAAATTGGCGAAAATTCATGGAAGTTTCTTCGCAGCGCTCTCTCGGGGCAATACCTGATCGAAGGTAAACGCTTTCATCCGCTGCACCACCTCGCCGGAAATCTCATCGTATATTCTGCGAAAGGGGCAAGGCACCCCTCCTGCACTGCTTTTGGTACAGACATATTCCCCTCCCAGGCACCGGCTGAGGCTGAATGGCCCTTCCACCGTCTCGATGACATCGTTGAGGCTGATCTCTTTTGGCGAGCGGGCCAGCTCATAACCGCCCTGGGTTCCCTTGAAGGAGCGCACGATACCGCCGGAAACCAGCTTTCGCAATATCTTCAGAGAAAAACGCAGCGTTACGGACGTTTCCTCCGAGATGGCCTTGGCGTCCATCCTTTTCTCCGCCAACGCCAAACAGTAAACAATCCGAACCGCGTAATCCGCTTCCAGCGTAATATGCATTCCTGTGCCGCCTTTCTTTTTGAAGTATGCTTTCAGTATAAGAAACTCTACTAAATTTGTCAACATATTCGCCGGGATTCTCTCACCGACAAAAAAAGACTGCGGCCAATGCTGCCGCAGTCTTTGGGAGCGCCGGATCAGTCCAGAAAATCTTTGAGCTTTTTGCTTCTGCTGGGATGGCG
>DBQB01000069.1 GCA_002305685.1 Ruminococcaceae bacterium UBA1405 | reverse complement strand
GTGTACTCGGTGTCGGTGATACGCCCGCGGCTGTCCCTGAGCTGGCGGCGTACAAGGTAGCCGTGCGATTCCAGCTCCTTGAGCGCTGCGCCGATGGCGTCCACGCCCTCCTTGCAGATGGCGGCAAGCCCACGGGTGGTATAATCCCACTCGTCGGTCAAAGAGAGCATCTTGGACAGCAGCCCGATGGCCTTGAGGGTCAGGGCGGTGTCCCGCAGGTGGTAATTGGACATGACCGTGTAATTGTGGTTCTTCTCCACGCGAAATACTGCCACGGTGTTCACCTCCCCTCAGAGGGAAAAAGCAGCCCCGCAGGCGGAGCGTTTCCCCCTGCTTCGCGGCGGATGAGGCGGCGGAGGGTATATTCCCGCTGCCCGCGCCTTGCGGTGATTTTCAGGGCGTCCAGCCCGAAACGGGCGATGAGCAGGGCGTTGATGAGCAGCCGGAACGCTTCGTCCGGGATGATCTGCGGCTCCGCAAGGTCGCCCTGCGTGACCTCCGCCGTGTGGCAGTAAAGGCTCTTTGCCGCCATAAGCAGCGTGTAGTCATGGGATGAGATGCCGCGCCTGCGGGCGTAGCGGAAGTCGATGCCGCCGCGGAAGAAGCAGTTAAAGGTCCTGTCCGCAAGCTCTTTGCTGGAGGTCAGCAGATACAGCGCGGCGAAGAACTCCGGCGTGTCGCGCTCTTTACGGCAGCCCAGCAGCAGCCGCAGGGTCTCCATACGCTTCCTGTGGGCATTGTCCTGCCACATGGTGCCGGGAAAGCTCTCCGCCAGCCGCATGATTCTTGCGGTCAGGCGCGGACGGTACGGGAACAGCTCCGCGACCGCCTCCGCATAGCCCACCGTACCAGCTTCCATACGCTCGGCAAGGCAGGGGCAGGACAGGGCGGTGCAGCCCAGCTTTTTGACATATTCCGTACAGAGGACGCAGGAAACGTCCTCCGGCTTATACTTGAACGTGTTGATATACATGGCTTTGCTCCTCTCTGGATATGACAAAACCGGGCAAAGAAAGCTCTCTGCCCGGTCGGTGTCGTGGTTGTCTGCGGTCGTATTTGGTTATCTGGACTGGTCACGCTGGCGCTTGCGCAGCCATGCGTCCAGCAGCTTCAGGATGGTTTCCTCCATCTTCTGCGGCGTATAGGAGCGCGGGAAGTATTTGCGCAGCTTGTCCGCTGAGAGGACGACGTTGTAGCCCTCCGGCTTTTTTTGCTCCATCATGATGTCCAGCATGGTGTCGTCGTTGAGCTTGCCATCGCGGGAGAGCTTTTTCATGCGCTGTGCCTGCGAAAGCGAGGGCGTGGCCTGTTCGCTGTCGATGGCGGTCAGGAGCATCTGCTGTTCCTCCGGCTTGAGGTAGGAGATTTCCACGGCGGGNNTCGGTCAGGCGGATGTAGCGCTGGATTTGTGTGGAGCTGTCTGGGGAGTTTTCCGCTAAAAGCTCGCGTGAGGTCTTGCCATCGAAATTCTGTCCAACTTGGACAGAATTATCTGGCACATCTTTTTCCTCTGTTTTTACCGGTCTGCCAGCCTTGCGGCGGATAGCCTCCAGCTTCATTTTATACGCCTGCGCCCGTTCAGAGGGCAGGATATTCTCCCGCTGGATGTTGCTGTCCACCATGAGGATGGTGGCGGTGTCGTCGTCCATCTCACGGACGATGCAGGGCATGGCGGAAAGCCCCGCCAGCTCACTGCCGTGCCTACGCCGGTGTCCGGCGATGATCTCATATCCGCCGTCCTCGCGGGGGCGGACGATAGCCGGGACGAGAACGCCGTACTGCCGGATGCTCTCCGCCGTTTCCTGCATGGCCTCGTCGTCCCGCACCTTGAACGGGTGATTTGGGAAGTCGTGCAGCTTGGAGAGTGGAACTTGAACGATCACTTCCTGCTGTGGTTTCGGCTTTTTGCCCGGTTCTTTCTGCACTGCTTTTTCAGGCATTGTGTTCCTCCTGTCGGCATCTTATTTTTGGCACAAAAAAGGGACATTTCTTCTTTTCAGAGGAAATGTCCTGATTTCTTGGGCGGGCTGTCAGCCCGCCCAAATGGTATTAAGTTTTTGTCGTTACTATAACACCCCCTACAATGTAATCACTTCGCGGCTCGATTTTTCGGTTTGGAAAAGGATGAAAAACCTTGCCAGATAACCGAAAACCCTTGATATACGGGGCTTTTCCGGTTTGTCGTAATTATACCGTAAGGGCATAGCTGCGCCAGCCTTCTTTACGCCAACGGTGTCAGTCTTAGGGACATCCAGGAATGGCTGGGACATAGCGACATCGGAACGACATCGAATATTTACACCCACCTTGATTATAGCAACAAGGTTTCGTCGGCAAATGCGATCATCGCATTTTACCCGCAAAACACCAGAGTACAGACTATCGGGCAATAAAAAAGCCCTGAGCTCTGTAAGTTCAGGGCTGAAAATCCTGGTGCCGGTGGTGGGACTCGAACCCACACGGATTTCTCCACACGATTTTGAGTCGCGGTCGTCTGCCAATTCCGACACACCGGCATTTATATTTTAATTTCCCTTGTGTCCCGCACATCTCAGATTTTGGAGGGATGTGCGGGAGGGATATTAAAACCAAATGAAAATATGAAGTTGTGAAAGCGCCGATTTATCAAGGGTTTTGCCAAGGCACCCAACATCCTACGAAGTAGATTTTGAGTCCGTCACGTCTGCCAATTCCATCATACCGGCAAAAATGTGTGTGAAATAAATCGGCTTTATTACTATACTATAAATTTGAGATAAAATCAAGAGGAAGATGCAAAAAAACAGAAAAAATTTTACACGATAAATGCGGATTGCAATGTTATTTATAATCGAGTACAATGAAATCAGGCGAAGTGCAGTATAATTTTCATATCAGACCAATTTGTGTTTTGACTGGAGGAGAAGAAAATGACAGAAAACTGGATCAAAGAGAGTACGCAAAAGGTGTTTGACGAGGTGGTATCTTGGCGCCGGGATCTGCACGCTCATCCGGAACTCAGTTATCATGAAGTCGGCACAGCGGCGAAGATTGCGCAGCTGCTGCGGGATTTTGGAGCGGAAGAGGTCAGGGAGCATGTCGGCGGCAACGGGGTGGTGGCGCTGATTCGCGGTACCGGCTGTGGAAAGGGAAGCGGCAAGGTGTTGGCGCTGCGTGCAGATATGGATGCACTGCCCATCACCGAGGAAACCGGCCTTCCTTTTGCTTCCCAAAACGACGGGGTTATGCACGCTTGCGGTCATGACGGCCATATGGCGATGGCCCTTGGTACGGCGAAGATCCTCTGCGAAAATCGGGATAAATTTGCCGGAACGGTCAAGATGATTTTTCAACCTGCGGAAGAGCCCTCTCCGACCGGCGGATCCCGCGCGATGATCGAAGCCGGGGTTATGGAAAATCCCAAGGTGGACGCGATTATGGGATTGCACCTTTGGGCGGGAGGCGGCCGTAAGGTTGGAGAAATCCTGGTCAAGAAGGGGGTTGCCACCACCGTCACCGATGTGATGCAGATTGAAGTGTTTGGCCGGGCCGGACACGGCTCCAGCCCTCATCTGAATATCGACGCTTTGGTTGCGGGATGCAAAATTGTGGACGGATTGCAAACCATCGTCAGCCGTCAGGTGGATCCCTTTGACACGGCGGTAATCTCTGTTGGAACCTTTCAAAGCGGCACAGTGGAAAACGTAACCAGTGGATATACCAAGATGCGCGCCAGCGTCCGCACCCTCTCCATTGAAATGCGGGAGCATGTGAAAAAATGTGTGCGCAACCTGCTGGAAGGCATTGAGAAGATTTACGGGGTTACCACCAAACTGGATTTCCAGGACGGCTATCTGTCGATTGTCAACGATGGGGAAATGGTGGATCTGTTTATGGATGCCTGTGATGAGCAGTTGGGCGAAGGGGTTGTGCGTGTTTCGGAAAAACCCGAGACCTGGGGTGAAGATTTCTGCTATTTTTCCAATATGGTACCGGGTGTTTTTGCGATTGTCTGCGCGGGCTATGACGACGATCGCCCAGCATACAGCAACCACAATTCCCGGTTTGATTGGGATGAAACGGCGATGCAGTATGGTATGCAGGCGGAACTGGCTGCTGCCATGAAATTTTTTGAGAGATAGTCCGGCGGGGTTCCGGTAGAAATTTGGAGGGATATCATGACATTGTTGAGACGGGTTTGGGTTGTGTTGACGGCGGCCATTTTCCTATTGACGGGGTGTACTGCCCAGCGTCCCTCAGAACCGATGCTTTCGGAGTCGTCTTCTGAAGGTCAAACCCAGCAGACGTCCTCGGCCAGCGGGGAGGATGCTTCCTCAGAAACGACGTCTGATCTCCCGAAGACGCCTTCTGCAGTGACGATCCCTCCATCTGCCCTTTCCGAAATTGGACAAAGCACGGAGATCGGCGAGATCCTTTCAGAGTTTTCTCTGCGTGCTTTTTTGGACGGAAAGCTTTATGGAACCCAACAGGATCAGCTGGCAGTGTACGATGTATCTGCCGAAACACTGGAGCTTTATGACGGGCAGATATACCTGCCTTCCTATGATTCGGGGGAAGCGGTGAATTGGGACGGCAAGTTCTATATGACCGGAAACTACAGCGATCTGGATTTGCATCAGGCGACAACGATGCTGGATATCGATGCGGGCAAGCAGTATCTGGTGCAGCAGTATGATTTCGGAGACATCTTTGCAATCAGCCGATATGGTTCCGATGCGCTTTGCCTGATCTACGCCCGTCAAACCTTTTATGACGGGGATTTTGGCTGGGATGAGGCACAGCTCTGGTGGCAGGATTTGGAAAAGAAAGAGACCGTTCCCTGGAAATCATTTGCTGATGGCAGTGGAGCGATGGCTCAGGGAATGGACATCTTTGACGAGGAGATCTGGTTGTTTGAAACAGAGGGTTCAGAGAAGGATGGAACCTTAGCTTGTTTTATTCGAGGCTATGATGCGCAAGGCCAGCAGATTCATTCCTATCGCAGTGTTGATATGGATGCCTTTGGGGACATTTATCACATTGAATCCGCAGCTTTCCGGTTTTATCGGATTGGGGAGAAGAGTTTTCTGTGTGATGTAGGAGATGGATTGCTGACAGTTGTACTCTATTTAAAGGAAGACACCACGGCTTCCTCGACAGCTCCTGCGGACCTGGGAGACGCCGCAACGCTTCGGTATCTGGGAACCTTCGGTTCTCAGAGCGGGTTTTATCGCCTGGGTAAAGAGGAGGACACGGCAATCTATTTATTCGACGATCTATCTGGCAGCTGGGGGCGTTTTGTCCTAGAAGGGGAGCACGTAGTTCGGATATGTATGGATCCGTCCAATGGTGCCTTTGCCGTACAGATTCAAGAAAACGAAGAGCTGAAAACGATACTGATTCCCTTCGAAGCGGTTTTGAGCCGGGTCGGTGATGTGCGTTAACGAAATATTTCCGTATATTTTGCGATATCCACCCCTTGCCTATCCTCAAAAGGTGTGGTAAAATAATATGGTTAAGTTTATATCAACTTGTGACAAAGATAGACAATTCTGATTTTGAGAGGGAGATTCCAATGTCTGGACATTCCAAATGGAACAACATCAAACGTAAAAAGGAGAAGACCGACGGTGCCAGAGCCAAAATCTTCACCAAAATTGGCCGTGAGATTGCGGTAGCGGTGCGCGAGGGCGGCGGCGATCCGTCTTCCAACTCCAAGCTGAAGGACTGCATTGCCAAGGCAAAGGCCAACAATGTGCCCAACGACAATATCGACCGTATTATCAAAAAAGCACTGGGTGACGGGGATAAGAACAGCTATGAAAATATGTTCTACGAAGGCTATGGCCCCAATGGCGTTGCGGTGATTGTTGAGACTCTGACCGATAACCGCAACCGTACCGCCGGTGATCTTCGTCATTATTTTGATAAATGCGGCGGAAATTTGGGCCAGACAGGCTGCGTTTCCTTCCTGTTTGAGAGAAAAGGCGTAATTATCATTGCCAACGAGGATATCGATGAGGATAAAATCATGGAGGACTGCATGGAGGCAGGCGCCGATGATTTTACGGTTGAGGACGATGTGGTCGAGATTATGACCGATCCTACGGCGCTGCTGTCGGTTCGGGATGCTTTGGAAACCAAGGGGTATACCTTTGAGTCGGCAGAGGTGGAGTATCTTCCCACTACCACCACAGATGTCACCGATGAGGAGCAGCTGGCCAAGATGGAAAGGCTGCTGGAGATGCTGGAAGACAACGATGATGTACAGAACGTATGGCATAATGGAAATCTTCCTGTCTCTGATGAGGACGACGACTAATATATGTATTGTTTTGGAAAGGGCCTACGGTTGTAGGCCTTTTTTTGACGAAAATGAAGGAAAGCACTGCATACAATGCAAAATCTTTTTATAACCCCAGTCAATAGTGAAGGACTTTGAGCATGAGCAGATAAATCTGGAGCGTGGCGCCCTTTCATATAGGTAAATACATCTGTATCTCTTGACAAAAAAATTGTATTAGGATATCCTTACAATATAATAATGTATATCCTGGTTGCAATGTAAGTTCGGTCGATCTTGTAATATTTACCATTAAAAATATTCAGGAGATCAGAATTTTCGTTCAGATTTTCAATCGGTTGCCTTCTACAAAAGCAAGGCAATGCACCGGATGAGCAGTAAGAGATGGATAAAATAGAAGTATCCTTTGCAACTTTGGTGCATATGCATAAGCGATACGGTAGCCCAGTTTCTGAAAAGCAGATGGTGGAAGAACGAATGCCGTTTCTGAATTGACCGAAAAAACAAGGAGGGTTGCAAATGAGTCGAATGGAAAAAACCAGTACCGGCTCCGCTATCATCAACGCGGTGTGGGAGGTCACGGTGGAGAGGCTTGCTGAAAAGATATCTGAGAAAGACCTCCGCTTTTGGCTGCCTCATATGCGTCTATTGTCCATCAAGGAACAGACAGCGAAAATTGTTTTTTCTGAGGATGTGGATGCGAATACATTCAAGAATACTTATGGCTCTTTGCTGCTGGAAGCTTTGTCTTGGGCTTGTGAGGAAAATGTGCAGATTGAATATATCCAGGATCGGCCAAACGATGTCAATCAAAAGAAAAACACCAAGACAAAGAAGAATGTATGGGTTTTGCTCGTGGGAATTGTGCTCATCCTGCTGGCAGGACTGTTGACGGTGATATTCCTTTCTCTGGCACAAAACGTAATGTTTAAAGAAACCTTCTATCAAATTGGTTCTACGAAAGTGGATGGCAATCTGCGGGTGATTCAGCTGTCTGATTTGCATGATGTGTCTTATGGAAATAATAACGAGAAGCTGCTTTCCCGCATTGAAGAGCTCCAGCCTGACCTGATTATTCTTTCGGGAGATATCATCGATCAAGACAACAATTCTCACGAAGGCACATTTGCACTGTGCAGCAGCTTGACGTCCTTGGCGCCTGTCTACTATATATACGGCAATAATGAGGTCGAGCAAGCTTTCGGTTTTGATATGACCCTCAATTCTCTTCAGGAAAGATTCCAGCTGTCGAAAGAGGAAAACCTCTACGATAACGCTTGCTTCCAGTCCCTGGACGATCCGCTGAAAGACCGTTTGGAGGAGTTGGGGGTGGATGTTCTCTGGAACGAAACGGCAACAGTAAAGCTTCAGGAGGCGACGGTGGATATTTACGGAGTGCTTACTTCTAATCCGTCTGCATTCTGGCCGTTTTCCGGGATACCCTACAGTACATTTATGGAGGAAAATACCGATCACTTCAAACTGATGGTGAGCCATGAACCCTATGTATTCAATACCTTTTCCTATGAATATTGGGCTGACCTGGTGCTGTGTGGTCATACCCATGGCGGGATTGTTCGGTTGCCGTATGTTGGCGGACTGTACGATCAGAGCATTGGCTTCTTCCCGGAAGCTCAAGGCAATTATGTTGCCGGAGAATATTCGATTGGAGGGCATCCGCTGATTGTCAGTACGGGACTGACCAATGAAGGAATACGGATTAACAATCAGCCTGAGCTGGTGATTGTGGATATCAATCAGTACTAATAAAAGGGGGGAATGTGTCGTGACGATTTCTCTTGTAATTAAGCTGTTTGTCGTTTTGATTCTGGTGATACTGGCAGCGGCATTGATTTTGAGCTATGTGAAACTCAAAGATTGCTCTTTGCAGCGGATGAAAAGAATTGTTTTTCAGCAGTTTCATTGGACCTTTTGGACCATTCCAGTCACGATAATTTTTGCAGTGTCCTTTATGCTCATGTATGCTTCAGCTGCGGGAAATACTGCGAGCGCTGTCATCACGCTTAACTATTCAGAAGCTTCCAGTGGACAAAATTCCAATCAAACCCGTTTCAATATGTCGGATATTATCAGCAATGATGTGTTGGAATTGGCGATTGAAAAGGGTGCTTTGGAGGGCGTGACGGTTGCTGACCTGAAGAAGGCTCTCTCTGTAGCCCCTACGGTTCAGGGTAATTCATATAATCCAGACGGCTATCATATTTCCACGGAGTTTGCAATCTATTATTTCGCGACACCACAGACAAAACATTTGGATGCGCATCAGCTATTGGATTTGATTACAGATTCGTATAAGCAGTTTTATATCGAAAGGTATGCTGATAATTTTCAGAAGTTGAACATGGAGTTTTCACCCGAAACGCAGTTTTCAGAGATGGATTATTTGGATATCGTTGCGTATTTGGAACAACAATGCTATCTGATTGAAGATTATATGTACTCTCTTGCACAGGCCAGTCCGAGTTTTGTTTCTTCAAATGGGGATACGTTTGCTTCATTGGCCGAAAAATGTCATCAGATTGCAGATGTCCAACTGGCAAACAACATCAAATCCTATCTTCTTTATAATAGTATTTCCAAAGATCCGGACGGCTATATTAGCAGATTGAATTACGATAATAGCCTGATAGAATACGAGCGTAGAAAAACATTGGCATCCTATGAAATATCCAACGAAGCAGTGCGCATGTATTCGGAAGAAATGGCAAAGATTGTGCTGGTTCCAACTTGGGATGCGGATGGAGATTACTACATGGGTCGTACCAAAGTGGGAATCGACGAATTATCTGTTGAGGCTCAGGAATACAGTGAGTGGACAGCCGACTATACCAAAGCGCTGGAATCCAACAATGCGATTGTTGCGTCGCTAAAGAAGGCCAGTTCTGGCGGCAGCAATGAAACGGTGGATCAAATGATTCAGGATGTCTGCCGTTCCTTGGAGGATATTTCTAAATTGGCTAAGACAGCCGGACAAGAATATTCGGAAAAGCGGATGAATAACTGTATCTTCTCTAGCATTCATACCAATTCAATTTTCAGAGGCTTTGTCTATACTTTTGTTTTTGCTTTTGCTTTTTTTGTTGCACTGAATCTTCTTTCGGTTGTCAAAAGGATTTCTATGAATATTGGCTGGTATTTGTCTGAAAAGAAATAGCAATTACACCAATACTGAACAACGGACATGAATTTGAGGGCCCATGAAAGGGATGAACCAAACATGAAGAGTTTTCAGCTTTCTCGATATATCAAAAAATGGCTTCCACTGATTTTTGTTGTATGTCTTGTCTTGACAATAGGGGTCTATTGGTTTTTCTCTTCTAAGCAAAATTATACGGCTTCTGCAGTGATTCATTTTGACAGCGAAAGTGCCCAGCAAGGATTGACGCCCCTTGGAACAGAACTGAATGTCAATGAAATCAAGTCTTCTGCGATTATTGCAAAAGTTATTAGCAATTTGGGGCTGGAAGACTATTCGGTTGATAGCATCATTTCCCGGGTTCAGATCACCGAGGTGATTGATGCGGACGAATTATCAAGAAAAGAGGCTCTATTAGAAGAGGGACAAGAGTACATTTATAAACCAACAACCTTTATTGTTTCTTTTTCATCAAACAATAATGAAGGTGGACAATTTGCCCGTTCTGTTTTGGATGAAATATTGGATCAGTATTTTACAGAATACAGCGAAAAGTATGTCAACAACGCTTCCATAATCAATGCCATCAGCGGGATCCAAAATAAAAACTTCGATTATATTGAAATGATGGAGTTGATAGATACCAACATTGAAAACACCATCTCTGCACTCTATAATCGTGTTGGCAACGATCCCAACTTTAGATCGACGGCTACAGGAATGTCTTTTAACGATCTAGCGCGGCAATATGAATTTATACAAAGCGTGGAAGTTTCCGGATTGTTTTCTGATATTCTGGAGCATCAAATTACCAAAAATAAAACTTTGCTGATTTCTGATTATAACGAACGCATCAGCAAATACGAGATCAATAGTGCAGTTGACGATGAGAAAATCGCCGATGTTCTTGCGATTATTGATGATTACGTTCTAAAAATGAGGGAATCGGGCAATACCAATATTACATATGAATATATCCTGGATGACGTTTATGACAAGGAACGTGTTGATGAACAAGGATTGGTATTGGGTGACGGCGAACAGACTGTTACATACGATAAACTCATTTACAGCTGGCGCGATCATATGAACAGCAAAGAATATGCGATTATTGATTCTGCATATTGCAATTACATTCTACATATTTTTGGAGAATGTACTGGTGCTTGCACGGGTTCGGGAGTTGGATCGATAGATATTTCCCTGGAAGAGGTGGATCGGGTTATTGACGAGGTCGTCTCAGACACAAATACGTTAGGCGACAATGAGAGCATATCGGAAGAGCCAACGGAATCAATGGAGACTTCTGAGGAAACCTCGTTGCAGCAGAATATCGTTACAGAATGTTCTCTCTCGGATTTGACCTGTTCGGCGCTCAACGATCCCGATTATGCCGTGATTGTTTCGGATGTGGAGCAGCGGATCGCTTCCCTGGTCTCTGAGTTGGATAATTTGTACCGCTATTTGGAAGAAACTGATGCCGAATACAATGAATATTTGGGCGCAAGTAATATTTCTACTCTTTCCACGGTTGCGGTAACAGAAAATGTCAACGTTCAGCTGTATACAGTTATTGCAGCGATCTTTTTCTTGATTGTCTGCACCTGCGGCGCTGTTCTGATTGGCCGTATCAACGATATCGTTCGGTACATTTTCTATACAGATCATATGACTGGCCTGAACAATCGTACCGCGTTTGACAACTATCTCAAGCAGCATGACCATCGTATTCTTGACAATGGTATTGCCTGTGTTACTGTCACCATTACCAATCAGGTGACCATCAATCGCAGAAACGGACGTGAGGTTGGAGATAAGGTCTTGCAGTTGTTTGCCGAACAGTTCCAAACCGTTTTCGGGAAGATGGAAACTTATTTTGTATACAACGGCAATGCGCAGTTTATTCTTGTGGTGGAAAAGACGGATTATGCAACGGTATGCCAGATTATGGAACATTTCCGGTTAATTTTGGATCGTCGAGAGGAAGCACAGGAATGTGAAATCCTATACGAGATTGGTATCTCGGAAACCACACAGCATGAAATTTATAATATCCGTAAATTGCTTTCCAAAGCAGTTTCGCTGCAGCAGAAGTATGTTTCTGAACCGATAGAGCAGGAGGTTATATAATCGTTCTGTTAAAAAACTAAATTGCAACGAAAAGAGGGTGAAGAGATGTTTCAAGGAAAGGTGAAAGAACAGGTTTTGGCGGTTTATTTTGTCGCTATTTCAGTGTTGATGCACTTTTTCTTAATCGAAACACTGGATTTAGGGATTTTTATTACCTACCGGCATCTTTTTGCCCTTTTGCTTGTCTTTTCAGCTTTTGTCTATTTTTTGGTATATCCTAACGTGGCACGCGGTGCCGTGGCAGTTAAGTCAGCTTTGATTATGGCAGTCCCACTGTTGGTAATGGTGACTGCGTCTTTATTGGTTTGGGTATTAAATCAAACAGATTTCGATATTATATCTCGTGGAATGTCTTATTATTTGGTTTATACCAACCAACTTTCAGCCGTTTTGGCTGCTGCGGCCATGTTGTATGTATTTGGAGAAAAGGGAATCTGGTACAGCTTAGCAAGCATACTTATTTCCAATTTGATTAAAATTGGAATGGTTATTTGGGAGTATGGCGCTGCAAGTTTCTTTGGTGAATTATTGGAGCTGATTTTAAGTTTTGCCAATAATACCGGCAGCGTTATTGTAAACGCAGAAATACATGAGTTGGCGTTTTGCTTAGGAGTTTACATTTTATATATGCTTCTTTATTGGCGCAAACAGCCTGTCCAGATCGTGCTATTCCTTCTTTCTGCTTTTTGTTTTATTGCAGCACTGAAGCGAATTGCGATTATTGGAATTGCCGTTGCGTTGGTATTAGGCTATCTTTTACGATTTTTGGGTAGATTTGTAGGAAAACGTGAGGTAATCATTGCTGTCAATTTTATTTTTACGGCAACCATTTTACTGCTTTTTGCCTATATTGTCAGCGTTAAGTTGAATCTTTTTACATGGTTGGAACAATTCGGTATAGAGACCAGTGGACGTAGCAGCATTTATTTGTTTATTGATGGATATTATCGATTCGCAGTGGATTTTTTGGGGCAGGGGATGGGCTTTGTCACCTATCTGCTCAACGAAGTCTATTCGGTTGGTGTTAACTCAATTCACAATGACTTTCTTCAGTTTTATATTGACCTGGGATTTTGTGGTTACCTTTTGTGGCTGCTGTCCATGACTTTTTTGAGAAGTCGTTTTTTTAGCAGGAATGGGCAGTGGAAAAACCGTATTGTAGTTTTGGCGGTGATGATGTATGTTATTGTTATTTCTTCCACAGACAATACCCTCAACTATCCGCTTTGCGCCACTGCTTTTGCGACAATTATAATGGGACATGGCTTTGATGAGCAGGTGCGAATTGAGGAACAGAGATATTTTGGCAACATTTCGAAAGAAAATCAAGCGATAGCGGCGGAAAAACGCTGACTTTTAGCCAAAAGAACGGGACGGAAAGACATGAAAATTTTGATGGTGAACAAGTTCCTTTATCCTCGTGGCGGCGCGGAAAGTTATATGTTGAAGATTGGCGCATATCTTGCTGCACAAGGACATCAGGTAGAGTATTTTGGAATGTATGATTCTCAAAATACCGTGTTCAATCATGCAGGAATCTATACCAGCAACATGGATTTCCGCAAACGTTCTTTTGCGCAGTTGTTATATCCCTTTCGTATCTTATATTCTTTGGAAGCAAAGAAAAAGATAGCAGCCGTATTGGACGATTTTCAGCCGGATGTGGTGCACATGAACAACATCAATTTCCAGCTGACCCCGTCCATCATTGATGAGATTAAATCCCGCGGAATCCCCTTGATACAGACGGTGCATGATTATCAGATGATCTGCCCCAACCATTTGTTGTATAATTTTAACAGAAAAGAAATCTGTGAAAAGTGCATTCACGGCAGCAAATGGAACTGCGTCAAAGGTAAATGCATTCACAATTCCCTTGCCAAGAGTTTTTTAGGAACCATAGAGGCACTTTTGTACCGCACATTGGGTACCTACCGTAAGGTAGACAGATATATATGTCCTAGTTATTTTTTGGAGCGCAAACTGTTGGATGCAGATTCTCTTTTTCAGGGAAAGACTACAGTGATTCACAATTATATAGAATTGCCAGAGCTAAAAACGGAACTGGTGGAAAAAAACAAAAAGAATTACGTTGCGTTTGTGGGACGGTTGGATTTTGAGAAGGGTATTGTTCCTTTGACACAAGCTGCGGATCTTCTCCCGGACGTTACCTTCATGGTAGCCGGTTCCGGTCCACAACGACAAGTTTTGGAGGGACATTCCAACCTTCATCTTACGGGATTTTTAACGGGAGATGCCCTTACCCAGCTAATTTCTCAGGCTGCATTGTTGGTAGTGCCCTCCATCTGTTATGAAAATTGCCCAATCTCCATTCTGGAAGCGGTTTCATTAGGAACGCCAGTGCTAAGTGTCAACGCCGGTGGCATGGCAGAATTGGTACAGCCAGGTGTTACTGGAGAATTGGTTTCCCCCATTACCGGTGAGACCCTTGCCAAAGGGATAGAGAAGATGCTTGCGCAGCCAGATAAACTACGGGAAATGTCTCAAAATTGTCTCAGCATTCGAGATAGTCTTCTCTCACTGGAACAGTATTGCCAGCAGTTGATGGAAATTTATCAGGATGTTTCAAACGCCGTAAAGGGTAGGGATGCCATATGACGCCAAAAGTCAGTATTGTTGTACCCGTATATCACGTTGAACCATATCTTGAACGTTGTTTGGAAACACTGATACATCAAACACTCACAGAGATTGAGATTATCCTGGTGGACGATGGTTCCAAGGATCGCTGTGGCGAAATATGCGATGAGTATGCTGCACACGACAAACGAATTGCGGTGATCCACAAAGAAAACCAAGGGCTTGGCTTAGCGAGAAATACCGGCATTGAAAATGCAACGGGGGAGTATATTGGTTTTGTAGATTCGGATGACTACGTTTCTGTAGATATGTTCCAAATTTTATATGAAGCGGCAGTAAAAGAAAACGCGGATATGGTTCTGTCTGGAATATGCCATGTTGGTGGAATTATGTTTCAAAAGCAGCAGGATCAAAAAGAGTTTCGCCACTGTTTGGCTCAGACGGAAATATTTTCTGGATCACCAGGCATTCAAAAATTGATGCTTGGAGTAGTAGGATCCTTGCCACAGGAAGGGGAGGATTCTCGTTACGGGTTTTCCGTTTGTAAAAATCTATATCGTAGAAGTATTTTGCAGCAGCATCAGATTCGGTTTAACTCGGAACGGGTTTTATTATCTGAAGATGTTGTTTTTCTTTTGGACTTTCTTCCCCTCATTCAGAAAGCAGTAGGAATACCGGGAGCATATTATTTTTATTGTAGAAATGCAGATTCCTTATCCAAAGGCTTTCGTGAAGACCGTTTCCCAAGGTACCTTAATTTGATTGCGTTTCTCAAGGAAAAACTGGAAGCGGTTGCGGACAAGCAGCAAGTTCAGCTCTACACAGATCGCCAGGTAATAGCTGCGGCAAGGGTAAGCTCCATTCAGGAAATTCTCCATTCTTTTGAGGTCAAGATGCCCGCGTCGCAGCTAAAAGAACGGCTGTTTCGCATCTGTACCCAAAGTGAAGTCGCAGCGGTATTAAAGCGGTATCCCTTTTATCAGCTTCCCAAAATGCAGGCTTGTTTTGCATTTGCTATGCGATACCGGTTGACGCTCCTGCAAAAGCTGATGGTCTATATGCGACAGTTGTTTTAAGGATATCATAGAAAGGAATAGGCAAAATTTTTGCCGTTTGAGATATGAAAACGTTTTCTGTGATCGTTCCGATCTACGGCATTGAGGCTTATTTATGTCAATGTGTTGATAGTCTGTTGGAACAAAGTTATGAAAATTTTGAGCTAATATTGGTGGACGATGGATCTCCGGATCGCTGTCCAGAGATCTGTGACAGCTATGCACGGAAGGATCAGCGAATCAGGGTAATTCATAAACCAAACGGCGGACTGGTCAGTGCGCGTCAGGCAGGAATAGAGGTTGCGACGGGGGAATATGTGGTTAATGTGGACGGTGATGATTGGGTAAGTCCCCGGATGTTGGAGGAGTTTGCTTTGCGGATTGCACAAAGCAATGCAGATATCATTATGGTATCCCACACGATTGTACATGAGGATCAGAGTGTTGTTGTTGAGCAGTCCTTTCCAAATGGTTTTTATGATAAATCTGCTATGCAGCGTGAAATTTATCCCAAAATGTTGTTGACCGAAGAGATGACGCATATCGATTATTTTTTATGCGCCAAAGCATTTCGGCGTTCTCTGGTCACTCCTCATCAGTTAGCAGTGGATCGTCGGATCTCTTTCGGGGAGGATGTTGCCTGTCTCATGCCTGTGCTGTTTGCAGCGAATGGTATTTATATTAGCGATGAACCGATGTATTATTGCCGCCATCGTTTGAGCTCTATCTCGAGAACATTTCAGGCAAAACAATACCAACAACTGATATATTTATCACAGGCGTTGGAAAAACTGACGCCTCTTTGTTCAAATTTTTCAGCCCAGTTGGATCGTTATCTCTGTTATCTTTGTTTTGTGTTGTTGGTTGGAGCAGCGGAAGCGGGAGCAAGAGGCGCTGTTCCTCTCATACAAAAATACATAGAGCAAATGCCTCTTCGGCGCCATATCCAAAGGGCTGCATTTGGCAATGTTACCCCTAAAACACGGATTTCTTATTTCCTTTTACGACATGCTAAAACTACAATGGCATATCATTTTTTGCGGTTGTGCTGGATCACAAAAAACCTCATAACTAGATGAAACGGAAAGAAGGTCCAGATATGGCAATAACAGAAAACCCTTTGGTCTCCGTGCTGCTGTGTGTTTTTAACGGTGAGCGTTATTTGGAGGAAGCGTTGGACAGCATTGCTGGTCAAACCTATTCTCATTGGGAATGTATCATTATTGATGACTGTTCCACCGATAAAACCAGTGAAATCCTGGCGAAATATGCGCAGAAAGATCAGCGTTTTCGTGTGTTTCGCAATGAAAAAAATCTCCGGCTTCCGTCCTCGCTCAATCGAGGCTTGAATTTTGTAAAGGGTGAATATGTTCTACGCATGGATGCTGATGATATTAGCCGCCCGGACCGGATGGAAAAACAGGTAGCTTTTATGCAGCAACACCCGGAAATTGCTGTTGCTGGAAGCAAGGTGTTTTTATGGCGAGAAGGGGAAACCGTTGCTGGTTTGGATCTTCGTCGAACGGATATGCGATCGGTGCAATCACGGTTTATATTCTTTAATCCTATCGTGCATCCCAGTATTATTGCCAGAACGCAGTTGATAAAATCCATTGGTTATGATCCTGCTTTTACTTGTACAGAAGATCTGAATCTTTGGGTTCAGATGCTGTGCAAAGGGATGAAGATAGCGATTCTGGATGATTACCTGTTGCTTTACAGAATACACGCAAATCAAATAACAGCCACATCGTTGCAAAAGCAAAAGGTAGAGTACCGAAGGATTATTCAAAATTTCTATCAAAAAACACTGTTTGCTCTCGATGATGAGGAGCTGGATTTTCTGACAAATGGCATTTATTTTCGTGAAAAACCGCATTCTGGACGGTTTTGCTGTTTTTATCGGAAAATTCTGCGTTCAAACCGTAAAAAACACATCTTTTCCCCTGAGGCGATAGCTTTTGGCGCGTTGGAAGTATTGTTAGCTTACCGTCATAACAACGCTGATGGAATACACCCTCTTGCCGCATTGTTTACGATCTTTTCTCCGATGTGGATTGCACGGGAGTTTGCTTATCGAAAGAGGGAGACTGTGCGTCAAGCACAGATATGTCAGCAAGCAGCTGAAAAGTTTGGCCTGGAGCTGAAGAGACGTGAAGGAAAATATGGCTATGCGGTGTATCAAAAGCCGTGAAGAGGGACACTGTGTTTTTATGTGTTTTGTGAAAATATAACTAGAGACGATAGCCGCTGATGAGGACAGGGACGTGTTTGCCACGGCCCTGTTTTTCTGCCAAGGCAATTTCGTGTTTTTATATGAAATACTTGCTGATTGCAGTTTGCTATGCTATGATAAAAGACAGTGATATCAAGATGCCGAGTGAAAATACAGGATATTTGCATGTGTTTTTCCGCGCAGCAATTCGGAGGAAAAGATGTTAGTTTCAGTAGAGAATGTTTCAAAAGGATTTGCAGGGCACCAGGTACTGCAAAACATTGATTTAAAGATAGAGGATCACGACAGAATTGGTTTGATCGGAGTCAACGGCGCAGGAAAATCTACCCTGCTCAAGTTAATCATTGGACAGGAACAGCCGGACGAAGGAGAGATTGCCACGGCTGGGGATATGACCTTTGGCTTTCTGGAACAAAATACCGGTCTTGCCCGGGGGAGCACCATTATGGAGGAGATGCGAAAGGTATTTCAGCTTCAAAATGACTGTGCCCGGCAGATGCGGGAGCTGGAGGCGGCGATGGCGTCGCTGGACCATGAGGCGCAAAGAGAACAATATCAGGCGCTTTCGGCGCGGTATGCGGTGGTTCAGGAGCAGTTTACCCAAAATGAGGGCTATCTTGTGGATGTAAAGATCAAAACCATCCTCAACGGCATGGGGTTCGGGGATAAAGCCTTTGACACGGTGATCGATACCCTCAGCGGCGGAGAAAAGACCCGGCTGGCCATTGCAAGACTGCTGCTGGAAGAGCCCTCGCTGCTGATCTTGGACGAACCCACCAATCATCTGGATTTTAAAACGCTGATGTGGCTGGAAAGTTATCTCAAGGATTACAAAGGTGCGCTGCTGATTGTGTCCCATGACCGGTATTTCCTGGATAAATTGGTGACCAGCATCTGTGAGATAGAGCGGGGACGACTGACCCGTTATAAAGGCGGATATACCAAGTATCTGCAGATCAAAGAAGAGCAGCAAGCCCGGCAGCAGAAAGAATATCTGATGCAGCAGGAAGAGATTGCTGCGATGCAGGACTATATTTCGAAAAATATGGTCCGTGCCTCCACCTCCAACCGAGCAAAGAGCAGGCTTCATGCTTTGGAACGCATGGAGGTGATCGAGCGGCCGGCAGGAGAGTTAAAGCCACCCAAAATCCGTTTTTCTTTTGAGCGCCAGCCGGTGAAGGATGTGCTGCACGTGCGGGATCTCACATTGCAGGTAGGACGGGGAACCAGTACCAAAGTGTTGGCGCGGCATCTGAATTTGGATCTGATGCGGGGGGACAAAATCGGCCTGATTGGCGCCAACGGTGTGGGAAAATCTTCTCTGCTCAAGGCAATACAGGGGCTTATCCCAGTGTTGGAAGGAACGGTGGAGTGGGGCCGTCATGTAAAGATTGCCTATTTTGACCAGGAGAATACCCGAGTAAATCCGGATAATACCGTTCTAGAGGAGCTATGGCGGAGGCATCCCACCGAGAAAGAGCAGGAAATCCGTGCCCGATTGGGGGCGGTGCTTTTGACGGGAGAAAATGTTTTCAAAAAGGTGGGAAATCTCAGCGGTGGTGAGAAGGCAAAGCTGGCCTTTGCCATATTGGTGTTTGAGTATGGTAATGTATTGATTCTTGACGAACCGACCAACCATATGGATCTTGTTACCAAGGAGGTCATTGAGGAGGCGCTTCAGTCCTACGAGGGGACCATTTTGATGGTATCCCATGACCGTTATCTGCTCAACAAGGTGCCCAACAAAATTGTAGAGATGCTGCCGGGGCAGATGGATCTCTATAACGGAAATTTTGACTATTATCTGGAACGCAGCGCCATACTCAATGAGCAGCGTGCTGCGGAGAAAGCCGCCGAGAAACAGGAGGCGCGGCAGTCGGAAGGGGCTGCACAGTATTATCGCTCCAAACAGCAGCGCAGCGAGGATGCAAAAAGGAAACGGCAGCTTAAGGAGCTGGAGAAAACCATCGCCGCGTTTGAGGAACAGATTTCGGCGCTGGAAGCGGAGATTGCAGATCCAGCAACCGGTGCGGATTTTCAGCTTTTGCAGGAAAAGTGTTTGCAGCTGGAGGAGATAAAGAACCAGTTGTCTGAGAGTATGGACCGGTGGCTGGAGCTTTCAGAAAGCTGATTTTGCGTTCCAGGTGAATTGTGGTGACGGTTTCCAGATGTCAAATGACAGCTAGAGGAGCCAGAGTATCAAATGCGCCATGGGTAGGGCGATCATCTGCAAATGCGCGGGAGTAGATGGAAGGAGAAAGCCAATGAAGATAAACTGGAACGATAAGTACAATACCATCGCCGTCTATACTTTTTTAACTTGCGGAGCCATCGCGCTGGCGATCACGGCCATCAGCCGTTTTGGGGTTCTTGTGGGTGTGTTTTCTCAAATATTTGGGATTTTGACCCCTTTTGTTTATGGCGGTGTGCTGGCTTATCTGCTTAATCCTATGCTGGTTGCCATTGAGAAAAGGCTGCTGCCCAAACTGTTTGGCAAATACCTTAAGCTCAAACCCAAAACGCTGCGCGGGGTGTCGGTACTGCTCACCTTTCTGGTAGCGGCGTTGCTGCTGGCGGTATTCTTTATGATTGTGATTCCGCAGGTGGCGGTGAGCGTTATGGGGCTTGTCAATCGGATACCAGCTTTTATCGGCTCTCTGGAGCAGATTTTTTCCATAATTGTCTCCCATTTGCCGGATGCTGAGATCCTTCCGGATGCAGTGGTCACGAGACTGGAAGAGATCACCAAAGAGCTTTTACAGTCTGCGTACAGCTATATGACTTCCTTGGTGCCGGTGCTGTTCACCTATACCTCCAAAGTCACTACCAGCTTGCTCAATTTGGTGGTAGGGGTAATTATATCCATCTATATGCTTTTGAGTAAGGAACGCTTTTTTGCACAGATCAAAAAGGTGCTGTATGCGTTGTTTCCGTCGGGGGTTGTCAATCAGACCATGGAGATTGCCCATCAGAGCAACCGGACCTTCATCGGGTTTATCTCGGGTAAGATACTGGATTCTGCCATCATTGGTGTTTTGTGTTTTATCTGTATGACCCTGTTTGGAATGCCTTCGGCGATGTTGGTCAGTGTGATTGTTGGTTTCACCAATGTCATCCCCTATTTTGGCCCCTTCATCGGGGCGTTCCCCAGTGCGCTGATTATTTTGCTGGACGATCCTATCATGGCGTTTTGGTTTTTGTTGTTTATCCTAGTGCTGCAGCAGTTTGATGGGAATATCCTTGGCCCCAAAATACTGGGGGATTCTACTGGCCTTTCCGCTTTTTGGGTGATCTTTTCCATTATGCTCTTTGGCGGCCTGTTTGGGTTTATCGGAATGGTGATTGGCGTACCCACCTTCTCGGTCATCTACTCCCTGTTCCGAACCTTTATCAATTACCGTCTGCGCAAAAAATCCATGTCGCAGCAGACATCCGACTACGCGTCGGAGCACAACCGGATGCTTTAAAGAGGACAGATCAAAGGGCGGTCGAGAGACCGCCTTTGTGTTCTGCCGGAAAGGGGAGATGCGGATGGAAACAGATTTGTTTGCATGGCTGAACCGAAATTTTGGTATCACACTCAACGAGCAGCAGCAGAAAGCGGTTACCGACAACGCGCTGCGGATTTTGCTGCTGGCTGTTCCGGGAGCCGGCAAAACGACGGTGCTGGTCACCCGCATTGCCCATCTGATGCTGGAGAAAAAGATACCGGCGTCACAGATTCTCACCATCACCTTTAACCGGGAATCTGCCAAGGATATGCAGCAGCGTTTTGTGCGTCTGTTTGGCGATGTCTGTGTACAGCCGCCTCAGTTTTCCACCATCCACAGTTTTTGTTACCACGTGCTGCGGTATTATGCCAATCTGCGTCAGACCCAACTTCCGATCTTGTTGGAGGACCGGCCGGGAAGCCAAGAGCACGGGGGACAATATCGGATGATCGGCGGGATCTACCGGGAAATGACGGGAGAAATGCTGTCGGAGGAGCTCTATGAACAGATTGTACAGGTGATCGGTTACGGCAAAAATATGATGCTCACTCCTGAGGAGATGGCAAGGGAGATTCCGGATTGCCGGTTTTTTTTGGAGCTGTACCAGCGATATGAACGGTGCAAGCGAGAACAGAAACGGTTCGATTATGACGATATGCTCTGCTATACCTTAACGGTGTTCCGGCGGTATCCCCAGATTCTCAACTATTTTGCCGGCCGATACCGGTATCTCCATGTGGATGAGGCGCAGGATACTTCGCTTTTGCAGCACGAGATCATCCGTATGATGGTCCATGCCGGCGGGGAATCCCTTTCGCTGTTTATGGTGGGGGATGAGGATCAGAGTATCTACGGCTTTCGGGGGGCATATCCCAGAGTGCTGCTGCAGTTTGCCCAGTGGTATCCCGGAGGACAGGTGCTGAAGATGGAAGAAAACTTTCGCTCCACCGGGGAGATTGTGGCGCGGGCGGCAGCGTTCATTTCCGGAAACCGGGAACGGTATGAAAAGCATATGATAACCCATCGGGAGAAGGGGGAGGCGGTTACCCAGAAGCTGCTGGAAAATCTCAGCGGGCAGTATCCCTATTTGGCGGGAGCTGTGCAGCGGCTGGCGCCAGGGGAGACGCTGGCCATCCTATACCGCAACAACGATTCCGGGCTTCCGGTGGCTGATTTGTTGGACCGAAAAGGTCTGCCGTTTTACATACGCGACCACCAACCGTCGCTGAAAAACCATTTTGTGGTGGTGGATCTGCTTCATTTTTTGCGGTTATACCGCAATCCGGCGGACCTTGACGCGTTTGGTCGGGTTTACTATCGGATGAATGCCTACCTTTCCCGCGAGGATATGGAATATGTGCGGCAGAACAGCGCCCACGGGGAGAACGTGTTTGATATCCTTCTCTCCCGGGAGCAGCAGCGCACGACGGCGCGGCTGCAGTTTCTCAAATACGCCATTGCCGGTTTGGGGGATCATACGCCGCTGCGGATGATCCAGGTCATGGAAACCGATTTGGGATATCTGGATTTTCTGGACTTTCGGTATTCCGGGACCCAGCGGGAGTTGGCGTTATACAAATTGGGGGCGCTCAAATCCATCGCCCGGAACTGTGAAAATCTGGAGCAGTTTTTGACGCGGTTAGACGGATTGGACCAGGTGGTGAGCAGCCATAGCAAAGTCCAGCCGGATTGTCAGGTAACCCTGTCCACCATCCATTCCAGCAAGGGGATGGAGTTTGATCGGGTGATTTTGATCGATATGCTGGACGGACAGCTTCCTTCAGCCAAAGCCATCGAACAGCGTATGAATGGTGAGCTCACCCTTTTTGAGGAAGAAGCGCGGCTGTTTTATGTCGGGGCAACCCGCGCCAAAAATCATCTGGAAATCCTCACATCCTCTCTCTCCGACAGCGGGATGGTTACGCCGTCCCGGTTTATCCGCCGGATTATCTCGCCGGCATCGGAGATCATTGCCAAGGATGGACAAACGCTGCCTTATCACATTGGAGACCGCATCCATCATCGGTATTATTCCACAGGCGTTATCCTTTCGGTGGACCCGCAGAAAGGGCATATGGTGGTGCATTTTGATCGATATGGGGTGAAAACCCTCAGCCTTGCCGTTTTGATTTCCAAATCCCTTTGCAGCCCCGAATAATCTGGCAGAAACATTGGCCGGACCGTATTTTTTGCGGTCCGGCTTTTTTGTCCCTGGAAACGGCAAATTTTGGAAGCCGAATGTTCTAAAATAACATCAGCCGCATATATTGAACCAAAGAAGGACAAAGGTGTTGCCAGGACTTTTCAAGGAGTGGATATGCGGTGGGCCAAACAGTACAGTGGGAACAGCGGATAGATAGATGGACAAAGACGCAAAGTCCGTTTGGACAGGCAGTGGAAAGCCTGACGGGACAGGCTCAGGAAATGTTGTCATCTGTTTGTGAGACCGTTGGAAGCCAGGTTCGAGAGATCCGGCTTCGTGTTGCTAGGCCGATCGATCTATATACCGCCCATGGACATCTGTTTGTGGGGCGGGAGGGGAGGACCTTTCGCAACTGCAGCGAAAAATTGCCGGTGATCTCCCAGCTGATGTTGGAGGAGTGCTTTCGCTCCCTGTGTGCATATTCGATACATACCCATCAGCAGGATATCAGCCAGGGCTTTGTCACCGTGCGCGGAGGTCATCGGGCCGGCATTTGTGGAAGCTGTGTCTGGGAGGAGGGTCATCCGTCCGGGATGCGGGATATTTCCTCCATCTGTCTGCGGATTGCTCGGGAGATCCCTGGGGCGGCAGGACCTTTGGCCGCCTATCTGTTTGAGAGTGGTACAGGCTTATTGCTGGCGGGGAAACCGGGCAGCGGGAAAACCACTATGCTGCGGGATCTTGCCCGGCAGCTGGCAGACGGGGTGTTGGGGGAATACCGACGAGTGGCGGTGGTGGACGAGCGAGGAGAATTGGGCGCCGTTTTTGACGGGGAACCACAGCATCATCTGGGTGTCTGCTGCGATATTCTGGACGGATATCCCAAAAAAGAGGGGATCGAGATGGCGGTGCGCACCCTCTCACCGGATTATGTGATCTGTGACGAATTGGGAGGAATACAGGAGCTGGAAGCAGTGCGGCAGAGTGTTTGCAGAGGTACGGTGATGGTTGCTTCCATTCATGCGGCTAACCCACGGGAACTGCTTTCTCGGGAGGGGGTGGAGGCACTGCTGCGGACAGGCGCCTTCCCTCAGGTGGCGTTTCTGGGCAGCCGTCCAGGAGAAGCGCTGCAGATGGTTTCGGCAAGCTCCCTTTTGCGGCGATGAAGAATTTGGCTGACCTCCCATACCGACAGACGGGATTGCGAAGGAAAGAAGGAATGATCGATGCGGATCGTGGGGCTTATACTGGTTGTGTTTTGTTTTTCTCTGGCTGGATTTTGGATGACCGATACGCTGAGCCGCCGGGTGCGGCTGTTGGAACAGGGAAGGCTGGCGGTTCAAAAAATCCGTTATGAGCTTTTGCTGACCAAAGCTGCATCACTGCGGGTGTTGCAGATGACCCAGCATCAGGGACAGGGGATACAGGGGTTTCAGACGATAGGGCGATGTATTGCACTGTCGTCCCATATGCCGTTCCCGGACGCTTGGCGGCAGGCGGTGACCGAGACTCTGGGGGCGCTGAGCGAATCGGAACGGGAGATCTTTGAGAGGGTGGGAGAGATTTTGGGGAGCAGCGATCTGCACCATCAGGAGGAGGGACTGCTCCTGTGCGAAGCGCAGCTGGGCGACTGTATCACCTGTGCCAAGGAAAAACTGCGTACCCATGGCAGGCTTTACAATGGTCTGGGGGTTTTGACCGGCCTTATGGTCGCAGTGATACTCATCTGATCCGGCTCGGGACGATATCAAAGAAAAGGCCGGAGATGGGGAAGGGACGGAGAGAAGTTGGACGTTGATTTGATTTTTAAAATTGCAACCATTGGGATAATCGTGGCGATTCTCAACCAGCTTTTGGTTCGCTCCGATCGTCCAGAGCAGGCGATGATGACCACGCTGGCAGGACTGATTGTGGTGATGATGATGATGATCACTGAGATCAGCAATATGTTTGAGACCATCAAGACGGTGTTTGCGCTATGAGCGGGGAGATTGCAGTTTTTTCGGTGATTGGCATTGGGCTGGTGGGTGCGGTGATGGCGGTTCTGCTGCGGCAGTACCGGCCGGAATTTGCGATGCTGGTGACGCTGGCGGTGGCGGTGGGAATCTTTGCCCTCTCCCTTCGCTGGCTGCTGCCGGTTTTGGAGCAGGTGCAGTCGCTGCTGGACCGGATGCCGGATTTTACAGAACCAGCGGCAGTGCTGCTGCGCACAGTGGGGATCTGTTTCATCACCCAGACCGCCTGCGCGCTCTGCCGGGATGCCGGGGAAAATGCCATCGCCTCCCATATGGAATCGGCCGGGAAAATTGCAATGCTGCTGACAACCCTGCCTCTGTTTCGGCAGATTTTGGAACTGATTCTGGCGCTGCTGGGGATATAAGGAGGGATGCCGTTTGAGGTGCCGGTGCGTTTTTCTGCTGCTGGTGATGCTTATGATGTTTTCCTTTCCGCAGGTGGTTTACGCCCAGGAACAGCAGCAGTATTTTTCGGATCTTGTCGATGCTGCAGGAGCGGACCAGCTTTCCCAGGCCGTGCCATCCCAGGCGCAGCAACTGATGGAGGAAGCTGGGGTGGATGAATTTTCTCCCTCTTTGGAACGGTTGCTGGAAGCGCCGGGACGGTTCCTGAAGATGCTTTGGGAACAGGTTGTGCAGCAGAGCCGCAAACCCTTTCAGACGTTGGGGATGATTTTGGGGACGCTGGTGCTCTGCGCCCTGCTGGAATGCACCCGGGAGACTTTAGCCGCAGAGCAGCTGCATTCGCTTTTTTCCGCTGCCACGGTGCTGTTTTTGACCGTCTCGGTGATCCTTCCTGCGGTGGAGTGCATTCGCGCGTGCGTGGAGGCGGTGGAGAGCTGTTCCCAGTTTATGGTGGCATTTGTACCGGTTTTTGCGTCGGTGGTTACTGCCTGCGGGATGCCGGCTTCAGGCTCTGTGTATTATCTTTTTCTCTTTTCCTCGGCGCAGGTGGTCTCAACGCTGGTGGCAAACTACCTGGTACCGCTGGCTGGGGTATATCTGGCGCTGAGCATTGCCGGCGCCCTTTCTCCCCAGCTGCAGTTGGGGGCGATGTTAAATTCCCTCAAATCCTTCGTTTGCTGGGGGCTGAGTTTTTTGCTGGCGGGTTTTGTGGCGCTGCTCACCATGCAAAGCGCCCTTTCCTCCAGCATGGACGCCTTTACCCTGAAAACCTCCAAGATGCTGGTCAGCAGTTTTGTGCCGGTGGTAGGGTCTGCCCTCTCGGAGGCCATCTCCACAGCCAGCGGATGCCTCAAGCTGGTAAAATCCGCGGTGGGTATCTATGGGATAGGGGCGGCGGTTTGTACCTTTTTGCCGCTGCTGCTGCGCACAGCCAGCTGGTATCTGGTGCTGAGCATTGGAGCAGCTGCCGGAGAGTTGCTCAGCGTCAAGGAAGCGCCGGCGCTGCTCAAGTCCGGGGCGTCGCTGATGGGGATCCTTCTGGCTGTACAGGTCTTGTATATGCTTTTGATACTGGTTTCCACCACCTTGCTGATGATGACCGGGGTAGGAATTTAGCGGCTTTTGTTCCATCCCAGCAAAGGGTTCCATGGCCTTGCGGATGGATAGAGCGGTTGAGTTGAGAGGAGATGGGAGAGATGGAAGGCATCAAAAGCTGGGCTTTTTCCTTTTGCTGTGCATCGGTTGCGGGGGCGCTGCTCTCGCTGTTGGTGCCGGACTCATCGCTGGGAAAGATCTGCCGGTTTTCCATCCGGGTATTTTTGCTCTGCTGCCTGATTCTGCCGGTGGCTTCCTTTCAGCAGATCGCGCTGGAACTGCCGGAATTTCAGTTGGACGCTCAAAGCTCGGCACAGCAGCTGGATCAGGCCCTTGCGCAGAAGATTCTGTTGGATACAGCTGATGGATTGCAGCAGCGGTTTGGGGAGATGCTCACCCAACAGGGATTGTCCTATCAAAAAATTGAACCGATCGTTAATATGGGGGAAGATGGCAGCATATCTATTAGCTGTATCCGCATTTGGCCGCCATCGGATCTGGGGGAGGACATCCTGCAATCGCATTATCTCCAGGTGTTGGAGCAGCTGGAGCGTGAGACAGGGATAGCGATAGAACTGGCGGTACAGGACGGAGGAAAAGGACCATGAATGTTGGGACGCTGAAGCAATGGTTTCTCGGCTGGATCAAGAAAGAGGATAAGGACGGAGAAAAAAAGGACAGTTCCCGTTATCTTCGTCTGATACTGGCTCTGGGCTTGGCGGGAATGCTGCTGATCGGGTTATCGGAGTGCAGTTTTGGAAGCCCAAAAACGGACGCGCTGCCAGCCAATGTATCATCTGAATCCAGTACGGCGGCTCAGGACGCCGCCATCCAGCTGGAGCAACGCTTGCTGCGGGTGCTGCAGGAGATGGAAGGGGTGGGACGTGTGGAGGTCATGATCACCATGGAGGGTACCGGGGAAAGCGTTTATGCGACGGAGGAGAAGGAACAGAGCAGCAACCAGAGCCAGTATACCGAAGGGGGCGAAACACTGCAGAGCATTCAGAACAACCGGACCAGTGAGGAAAATTATCTTTTGGTGGAAAACCAGGACGGCAAGCGCCAGGCGCTGCTGGTATCCCGGTCGGAACCACAGGTGAAAGGGGTGATTGTCATTTGT
>DBQB01000065.1 GCA_002305685.1 Ruminococcaceae bacterium UBA1405 | reverse complement strand
CCGTTTTTACTGGTTCGGTTCAATACTCATGGATCTCTTTGAAATCCGCATTCTTCCCGATCAGCGACAGCGCCGCCTCATACAGCACATATCTCAGACGTTTCCTGCCCCTGTAACTGATCCGGCTTTCCCCTTTGTGCTTTCCCGATTCATTTGCCACAATCGCATACCCTGCCAGCTTCTGCAGCTGTTTCGGATCTTCGAAACGTCTGATATCTCCGGCTTCTGCAATAAATCCGCTGACGGTAAGCAATCCGACTCCCTTGATTGCCATCAGTTTATCGATGTAAGGGATCTCTTTTAGCTTTTCTTCTATCATTCCAAGCAGTTCTTCCACTCTTGACGCATATACATCCATGTCATTCAGCAGGTTCCTGAGTTCTATCCTTGCCGCTTCCGGCGCTTCCTTACTCCCGATGCTATGCTCCGCAGCCAATACCAGGGTCTTTGCCCTCTTCATTCCGGCGCCCCTCAGCTTTGCGCCCCTCCAGATCCGGTTTACACCTTCCACACCCAGTTTCCGGATATCCTCCGGCAGCGGCGCCGCCTGCAGCACGATCCTTCCGCTGACCGCCTTGAAATCCCTGTAAACGTCTTTATACTCCGGGAAATAGATGGAGAACCATCTGGCGATCCGGTTTTTGGCTCTGGTAAGCTCTTCCTGTGCCTGGAACCGCATGTTTGACAAACTCCTGATCTCTGCATAAACGCCGGTCGGTATATATGGATAAGAAAAACGTCCTTCATTCACAAGACTGGCGATCGTCTTTGGATCTTTACGGTCATTCTTATTGGGATTATTGTCGTCCAGTTCTTTCGACTTTTTTACGTGATGGGGATTTACATGCACCGGCCTCATCCCATTGTCCTGCAGGAATTTTCCCAGGGCGAACCAGTAATGACCGGTTGGCTCCATACCAGGAATCACAACGGATTTGCCATTTTTCTCTAAAAGATCCTCCACCCAGGCTTTGAATGACAAAAAACCTGCTTCGTTATTGCTAAATTCAAAAGGCTTTTTGGTGAATTCATAATTCCTCCAGTCGAAAGCACGGGCAAAATAAGTTTCACTTCCAACATCAATACCAACAATTAAAGTTTTTTCAGTAATGGATGCAATTTTTGCGTTTTGTGTGTTATACTTCATTTCGGATACCTCTCTGTTTAATAAGATTTTTACTAACCGGCAAAGTCAGCAAATCTTATTTTACTCTGAGGTATCTTTTTATCAACCACCTTTCTTGGAATCCCCTATGTTTGTATTATACAGGAAGCTCCTTTGCTGGTATGATAAAGTCAATGACCTCCCGAGGCATATTTCTCCATATTGATGTCCAGCACCCCTCCGGGCGGCTGGATCAGGGCATCCCACAGGTAGTCCAGGGACTCCGAAAAATATCTGCCGGGAGTTTTTGTTCCATAAAATCCTCCCAACCGCTTATTCTTGTTCCCCATTTCTTCCAATCGCATCCGCTAATTGACTACTAACAGTATCTATGTAGAGATATACTCCGTCCCAATCACAGTGGTACAGGTTAGAGTAGCTTGTGCTCTCATTCGGGCTGAGGGGGTTTGGCTCTACCACTTCAGTGGCCTCCAACAGACCGACTCCTGACTTTGCAGCGGCAGAAAGTGCTTTTTTCAGCACAGCAATTTGCCCATTGCTCCAAATCCTCTCCAGATCTTCACACACTTTGGGGTCCTGCTCCATGTCTTTGAGAAGCTGCATAACTTGATCTGGAGACAGATATACACCGGAGCAATAGTTTTCGATGATTCGGTTCTGCACGGGGTTTGGAAAGGAAACAGGAGTCACTTGATCCCATGAGGTGAAGTACCGCGCATATTCTGGCTTTTGTTCCACCAGGAACGAAAAGGCACTGCCTCTGGTGTAATAGTAATCTCGGAAAAACCCTTGAATCACAGCAATATAGAAGCCGTGACTTTTATCAAACAGCTCGTTAGATTCCGTTTCAGCCCCAACGCGCAAGGTATTCAGATATTTTTCGGCATAGAAATCCTCCATTCCATGCTGCGCAGCAAGGGCCAGCACTTTTTCCTCCTGTCCCTGCTGTATCCAGGTTAAGGGAGTAAAATACCATTCCTGCATTTCCTCTGGTGAAATCGGGTGAAAACTCACATCGTATCCCACAAAAATCCTCCTTTCAATCCCACCAGAAGTACCAAACAGTGGACTGTCGCAGCACATCGGCCAGAGCGCCCACGGTGGCGTCCTCCGGCCCCTGGTCAATCACATCGGGGCAGAAGCCGTACAGCTCCACCGCCACATCTATGGCCTCTTTCTCGGAAACAGGAGCCGGGAGCAGGAACTCCAACTCGTCGTGGCTCATGGCAGCGGGCACCGCCCCATGCTGTTCAAACCAGTATTTCGCAACTGCCATTAACTCCGGCGTGTTAGGACATTCATTCCAGCCACCAAAGGGCAGATAGGCAAAAATCTCCCAAGGATTCTTCACGGGGATTTTAGCCAGAATGAGAGGATAGGTCATATTATTATCGGAATTCCAGTAGCTTGAAAAACGACGGTTATCATATCCGCCCTCCATCTCGCCCAGGATCTCCTCATCCCAGTCCATGTCGTCGTCCTCGGCTTCTTCCTTACGCTGCCCAACCAGTCCCTCCAGAACGGCCTTCCCGTCCTGGAGGGGGGCGGCAAGCATCTTTTCCCGGTATTCGGCAACCTTGCCTGGGTCGAAAGCATAGTTGTCCTCGCCATCGCTGTCCGGGTCGGAATTTAGAATCAGGCATTCCCACAGGGTTTCGTCATCCGCTCGCAACAATACCGGCACAAATCCCTCTTTCACGCCATCCCGTTTGGCATAGCTGTATGCCGACATGATGGGGTCGTCGTCTGCCATCGAGGGAAAATAGGTGCATTCACAGTTCAGATATTCCATCATGGCTTTTGCGAGTTCCGAAGGTTCCAGAGTGGCCTCATCGAAACTTTGCCCCTGCCAGTTGACGAATCGTTTTTCCATGACTTTTGCCATAGCCTGATAATAGTTTTCATCAAATGGGATGAACAGATAGGCTTCATCCTGGAACTTATCGGAATAATATTGCTCTGAACCGAAATACTCCAAAGCATAGTTATCAATGTCGCTGGGGAAGTACGGGCTATCCGCCTCGCCATAGTAATATCCAGCAAAGGCTGCGCCCTCCTTGTTGAACAACGCCCCAAAGAGCTGTCCTTTCAGCTGGTCCCGGATAAAGCCACGCAGATCGGCGCGGCTTAGATCTGCCATAAACGGCTGCACCTGCTCCCAGTACCGCTCCATGAATTCTGCGCTCATCAGATCATGCTCCATGCACCAGCGCAGATAGATTGCCATGTGGTTGTAGGCACTCAGCTCATCCACCGGCAGGCCCTTTTCCTGAATGGATTCCAGGTGCCATGCGGCATCGTCCATATCGCCGGTGAATTCTTCCTCTGCAAGCGTTCCTCTGGTGATGGCATTCTGGCGGGTGGGATTGACCACAAAACTGATGCCTGCCATTTTTTTAAGCAGAGCGTCCGCATCATGCTCCATCTTATACTCCATCTCATTCCGATAGAGCGGGATCACCTGATAGAAGTTGACCTCCTCGCCGCTGGGCAAAGTGCAGACTTCACCTCCGTTCCAGACAACATCCTGCGGACCTACCAGAAGTGCGGCGCAGAGTTCCGTATCCTCTGCAAACGGCGATTGCTTATCCATTGTGTGGCCAAAGCCCAGCCAGGTATCGTTGGAAATAGGCAGGCGTGCCAACACTTTCAAGAGACCAATGGGCCAGTACCACCGCTCATCCTTCAGGGATTCCTCATCCAGTTTCCAATCCGGTGGCAGAGCGATGGCCAGCTCTGCTCGTTCCAGCTTGTATTCCGCCAGTTCCTCCGGCACATTCATCCGGTGAGCACCCATGCCCATGGTCACCAGCGTGTAGTAGTCCCGCGCCTCAGAGGGCGGAACAACGCAGATGTCCACATGGATGTCAGGGGAAACCAGCTCATGGAACACATTCTCAAACTCACCAAAGGTGTTTTTGATGTGCTGCTCTATCGCAGACATCTCATCTTCCGAATAAATCTCCGGCTCGCTGTTTTTTCTTGAGGACCAGAAGGCATCCGCCTTTGTACCGTCTGGATTCAGAAAAATCTGAAAATATTGATCGTCTCCCGGCTGTTGATAGACAAGACCAATGCGGCGGGTCTGGTCCACAAGCACTGCTATCAGGATGCCCTCTGGTTCTCCTTCGGGGGTGTGGTTCAGCCATTCGCCGCTGTCCAGCCGTTCCTTGAGATGCCGCAGCCAGTCTGTTCCCATCTTGGAGAGTCCGGCTTCGTTCATGCGGAAGGAGAGCTCCACCAAGTGTTCCTTCACCGGGTATCGGAATTCACAGCAGGGGGCATTTTTCTCATAGCCATACCGCTCCGGGCAAAACAGCTCATAAAAATCGGCAAGTCCCGCTTCGTCCACCCGGATACAGGCCAGGGCGCGCTGTTTATCATCCACATCTTCACCCAGCCCCTGTTGGAGCAGTTGGTCGGCATCGGGGTTGATCCAATGGTATTCCATCTGTTCCAGGGTTGCTCCGGCTTTGATCTCCTCCTGCAAAGTCAAGAACTCATAATCGCCCGGCTCCAGTTTTAATCCCTGCTCGACGGCAACCAGCGCGCCAGCTTGATCGCCAAAATGCGCCCGCAGCTTGCCCACCTGCAGCCAGATCCAGGGGTAGTCCGGTTCCTCCTGAGCACCCTTTTCCGCGTAGCTGCGCGCTTCTTCCAGCCTGCCGCAGTACATCAGCGCCACAGAATACCGGTAGTACCAGGCAGCGCAGCCTGCGGCATTTTTCTCGGAATCCTTCATCCATTCCACAGCGCGGTAGTAGTGGATATAGTCATCCAGATTGTTGCAGGCGAAGGCGTACCAGAGGGCAATCTGCAAATCCTGATGGGCCTGCTTTTCGCTGAATCTTCCTTCTTCTACGCCGCTTTTGATAAAATTCTCCAGCCAGTCGAGCATTTTCCCAAAGTAAGCGGCAGTTCCTTCGTCAAAGGACTCCAGTATTTCAATATCCTCTGTCGAGAGCAGGGAGCCAGTTTCCTCATGAATATCAGGCTCCGGTTCTTTCTCGTCCAGTAGCGGCACACCGCCCACATCCCGCCGAAATGCGTGGAAGTGAGCATAGGGCAGGCCGCTTCCTTCAAAGAACGCCTGCGCCGCTTTTAGTACAGCGGGCAGATCCCAGGCGATGAAATCCAGATACCCGCAATACAGGCCAGTGGCCCCACCCAGGAAGGTCACGGCTTCCGCTCCCGCCTCCCGCAGGATGGTATCCCGCAGGTCATCCCGGAAGTCCAGAACGGCTTTGCTTCGCTCCTCACCGGTAAAGCCTTCTAATGGGTAGCAGAGGAAACCCACCGCAATGCCGTCCTTGTGGTATTCGTCCACCGCATCACTGCGGGCAGTCAGGTAGTCGTTGATGATTACCGGGAGACGGCAGGTGCCGGTATAGACATCCAGCCGCCAATCGGCCTCCGGGTCCTCCACCGGTTCCAGTTCATAGGCAAGGAAACTCTTTTCCAGGTAGTCGCTGCCATCCCGCCAGAGGGAGAGGCCCATGCTTTGCAGCAGCTCCGGCAGTTGGGAAAGGAGCATGGCCGGTTCGTCTTTCGGCTGAGCATAAACATCAAACCCAGCAACAAAGGCGATAGCGGAAACTTCTCCGATGGTTTGATCCACCAGCATAGAGAGTGCCCACCAGACCTTGTCTGTGTCCTCTTTCAAGATCGGGGTCAGCTTTTCACAGTAAAGGACCAGACTTACCTGATGATCCTCTGTTTCCTCTGCCCACATCTGCACATCCTCAGCCCGAACTTCAATCTCTCCAGCTCGCAGCTCGAACCCCTCACAGGGCTGGCGGCCTACCCAGATATTCCAATGCTCAAGCACCGATTCTGGGGCCTGCTTCTGGAAGTACACCAGCGGGAACAGGCGGGAGCGAAGGCCCTCCGGACTGAGGATCAATTCATACTTATCACCATTAAAGCCCAACTCAAAGGAAGTATCACCCAGGGCCGTCTCGAGTGCGTTCCCACATATTTCAATCAGTTCCTCGCCCTGCTGGCGGGTTTTGTCGGTATCCATGATTTGACGCAGAGACCCCTCGATTTGCGCAAAGGCTGCCCACGCTTCCCGGGTCCTTTCCCGGAAGTTCTTGGGGAACCGGGGCAGGGACAAACGACGGCGGCAATCGTCTATGTACTCCTGGGTATCTTTGTCTCCGGGGCGGGCTTTCAGGGCCTTTTCAAAGTAACGCAGGGCGGGGCCTTCCTCATCCAGACAGTAATAGGCCAAAGCGATTCGATAATTCCAGCAGTGATCTTCGGCAAAATACTCCTCATGGGGAGCCAGAAGTTCCAGCGCCTTTTCAAAAGGCTCCCGTTCTCCTATATGTGCAACGGCAATATATGCCTTGGCCAATTCGCTGTCCAGTTCCGGGGTGCGCTCCTCGGCAGGAATCGCTTCCAGGGCGTCGATTACCTTCTGCGCTTCATCCTGTTCAAACCATTGCTGGCATTGTTTCAATAAATCCATATCATGACCCCCTCGTTTATGATTGAGTTTCTAAATAGAATCCCCATACGCAGTTGGAGAACTCTCCAGTGGCAAAGCGGTAATTCTGCCCGTCAATCTCCACCTGCCAGACCTCAAAGGTATGGTCTTGGTGGTAGATCGGGTCTTTGACTTTTACTCGCTTGCCGGTGGTTTGCCAGTCGTAGTCAAAGATGTTCACACCGAACAATTTGCATTGACCATCTGGGCCAAAGGTTTCATATTTCCAAGCCATGTGATGCCTCACAATCCTGTCCGCTGCCAGCCGTTCAGCCGCTCCTGCACCGCGTCGATCATCCAAACCTCGCCCACACGCTTCATGAGGAAACGGCGGTCAAAGCCGGTATTTTTCTCTCTGGTGCAGATATAGAGCTTGTTCTTGGTGATCTGCTCCGCGTCAAGGAATTCTTCCCCGTTGTAGGTGCCCTGGGCGCTGTATGAGAGGGCCAGAGGCCGATAGCCCAGACGGGGCTTTTCGCTCACATACTTCTCCCAGATCGCCAGCAGGCGGGGCACAGCCTCGGCATCTTCAAACCCAACCTGCTCCATGTACTGCTCCCATTCTGTCATTTCGGCAAAGAAAGCGGACAACACACTGCGGCATTCCGACGCTGCCTGCTCATCCAGCTGGACGGGCTTTTTGCCCTTTTCCCGCTGGAGCTGGGAGAAGTGTTCCATCTGCTCCTTGGTAAATTGCACATGGGCCACCGGCTTGATGTAGTTGTTGCCGGCGACAGCCAGCAGTCCATCATAAGTAACAGCAGTGTGGTCGATCCAGATATGAGAGAGCTTGGGGATGGAGGCTGCCTGGAGCAGACCGGCATCATCCAGCCCAGTGTGGTCAAGGGTCAGCAGGTCCAGCTTACAGCCTTGCAGGGCGGACAGGCCGCTGCCGTCGATCCCGGCGTTCCCGGTCAGCAGCAGGATGCGCAGCTTGGGCATGGCGGAAAAAACGGGGAAACAGGCGTCGGTGAGGGTGCCGTTTTCCACGCCGAAGTTGACCATGCTTTTATGCCCGGCAAAGGGGGCCAGCAGTTCATCCGTCACCGGATACCCTTTCACATGGAAGCCCACCAGGGTGTAACCGGCCAACCGCTCCATGATCTCTGCGGTCAGCTTCGGGACTTCAAATTGTTTCTCTCTATCTAAGGCCAGGACACCATTTTCCCAATCCGCTGTCCGCGCCCGTTTTGGCCATTCCATAGCTTTCCTCCTTACTCCTGTGCTCAATCTGCTAACATTTCATGGGGAAATCTCTTTTCAAATATCCCAGTCTATGAAATCTTCACGGTCCAACACAAAATGCTGATACAGGCACTTCAGATGTTCCTGTTCATCCCGTGAGAGCTTCGCCCCGTTTTCATACCGCAAAGTGTCGGCATACAGGATAAAGCCATCCACTTTTCCTGATGAAGCCCGAAACTCACCGTTTCCAATAATGGCAACATCGCCACATACAAATGTAACCGTAGAAGAAGTGGTATGGATTTTCATAATTGCATCGATCATTTGGTAATATCACCTCTCATCTCCGGGCGAACCCATTCTCCATCCGGATGTCTGCACCCGGATAATAGGACGGAAAAAGTCAAAGTCATTGTGAATCTCGTTATCTTCCCGAACCTCCGGTTTACAGTGAGGGGAACAGGGTAAATATCCAAGCAAAGGCCCCAGCCCGCCGCAGATATTGCAGCCGCCGTCGCCGCCGCAGGTGGTCAATGTTTTCCCGTCTACCAGCTCCCGCTTATAAGGGTCGTAGGCAATAGACAGGCCAAAGAAGTTGGGCTGCTCCATGTCGTATGGCTTGCTCTGATCCTCCGGGCCTTCAAAGTGGTGCAGTTTCATCTTGCGGTCCAGCCCATCGCCCCAGGGAAACAGGGTGCGGCATCCGCCCCCGCACAGATAGGCCCACTCATCCGGCGTGGGAAGGGTGGCTGTCAAATCCCACAACAGGGATCGTTGAAACTCTGGGTAGGTCATGGGATGGCACAGCCACGCCCGCCAGCTATCGCCATTGCGTTCAAAGCGGACCGTTTGGTGGATCTCAAGGCTCTGGCTGTTCTGGCCCGCCCACTTCTGCAAGTTCTCCAGCCAGTCGGGGTGGGCGGTGATGCGAGGGTCGTTCATGGGTACGCTTTCCCAGCCGATCTCCTCCAGTTTTCTGCCTACGAACATGGGGCCGATGGTCACCCGGCGTACTGGGGTCATGCCCCGCCGGAGAAATTCCTCCACAGAGCCCTCATATTCGATTTCCGCAAAAATATCCGCCAGTTCCTCTTGGTTGGCCTTGTCCATCCCTTGGACAAAGCCCTCCCAGCCAAGCGTTACGGTATCGCCCGGGACAAAGACAAACTCCCGTCCGCCTTTTTCAAACAGGCCGGTGGTGCAGCTTTGTCCCCAGCGGGAAAAGGCGTATAGTTCCTTGAATGTCAAATGATAATGAGCCGCCAGCGTCTGCATCAGCCAGAGCTTATCGGACAGTTTCAAGGTGTCAAATTGTGGACGAAATAGTTTTTCGCTCATAGCAACGCACCTCACAGCAAGTCTACCTTGATACCGCACCGTTCCAGAACCGGCAGCACCTGTTCCGGCTTGGAGGACATGAGGGTAATATGTTTGAGATTGGGGAACTGGCGCAGTTCCGCCTCCGTAATGGTATTAAGATCAAAGGCTCCGTCCTCGCCATCCCAGAATGGACACAGCTGGGTATAGATCTCGCTGCCGCCATCCATCTCGATCTCCGTCACCGACCGGGCCAGCCGCGCCGGGACCGGGTATTGTTCCAGCCACTTCCGAATCTCCGGGATGGGTTCATACCCTTCCGCGTCAATATCGATCTTGCGGCGGCTATACTCTCTGGCGAATTCGTAGACATCCAGTTTTGGAGCTAATAAGCCTTTCTCATACATCAACACTTCCATGACCGCCAGCTTGAAGTTGAAGGTATCAAAGTGCAGCACTGGTTCCGTCGGCTTGGATAACTTGTATTTCTGCGTTTTCGCTGACTTTTTCTCCGGCTCTTTCCAGCTGATCTGCACCATAGCGGAGAGGGCCTCCAACTTTTTTCTACGCTCTGCCTGCTCCTTTGGAACAGGCCCCGGCAGGCGGGTGTAAACGGTAAAACCACCTAATGTGAGGGTATGGGCAAAGCCGGCGAAATCCTTCCATTTGGCCTCCCGATAATCTTTGGAGCCGATCCAAACTGCCCCGTCAAATGGCTGCCGGACCGCATACTCTCCCTGCTCAGCTACCCGAACGCCAATGGTTTTGATGGTCTGTTCATCTTCATCCAACCAGCCCTGGAGTCCAAGCTCGTCCCATAGAGCAAGGGCCTGGGTATAGGGACTCTCCCGGCCTGTGATGGGGCTTTTCCGTGTTCCATTTTGCAGGACGATGCGGGCTGGCCCCATCTTTTCCGCCATCTGCGACAGGGTAAACGGCGGCGTAAATACCGACCCCAGAATGGTCAGGCTGTCTTTTTTAAGAACGATTTTTCGCTCCGTGGCCTTGGGCGGCAGAAAGATGGGAAGATTTGGGTACGCTTCCCCGTACTCTCGCCAAGGCTCCAGCTTTTTGCGCTTGTTTGCCGAGCGCAAAAAGCTCCAGAAGTCGATGGGGTAACGAAACACCGGCCCAACCCTATCCCGCCGGGTGACGATGACCACCGTGCCATCGGTGAGCATCCCGATGTGTTGCATTTTCTCCCCGCCGAACATTCCCGGACGGATACGCAGCACTTCACGGGTGTTCATGTTGATGAGCTGAGCAAAGTCATCAGAGAGGATTTCGCCGTTTCCCTGCACCAGCAGCCAGTCCCCGGTAAACCAGCGCAGTTTCAGCCCCTCGCCCATGCCGGGCAGGGAGGCGATGCGGCACCGCCCGGTGTCCATGTCCAGCTCCAGCAGGCATTCTTCCACCCGCCCTTTCCCGCTGACGGAGTGGATCATGTAGATGCGGCCTGTGCCGGGAACGGGAACGGCCTCGGAGAGATGGTCGTATCCATACAGAGAGAAGGTATGTTTTGTTACCTTGCCGTTTTCCCATCGGTAGATCTGCCCCTTATACCACTCGTTGGAAAAATAGACCCGGCCCAGCCCGTCTGTCGTAATGCCACAATGGTATTTGGTGCTCCATCCATCTTCCGGCAGGGGCCAGTTTTTCACATCCTGGCAGGTGCCCCGGTCAGTCAGTTCGATCCGTGTAGCGTTGGTGGGATCACCCACCCAGAGGGAATGGTCAGCCCAGCACAGGGTCCGGGGCGGACCGTCATACCCAATGGGGGACGGTTCGGCCCAGTTAAGCGTGGCTGGATTCTTGCTCAATAATGCTCGGCCAATAGTCCCGCTGCCAGCGGCCCTCGATGCAGCATATAGTTCATGTTCCGGGGAATAGGTAAGGCACCCAAGGTGCGGCAAGCTGTGGGAGCGGGTTACTTGGGGTGGGCGGTAGCGCAGATCAGCCACACAGCCATTTTTCCATTCTTCTGCGTCTTGGTTTTTCCATTCGCCCGCCGCAAAATCACCCGCCAGGGAATTGAAGAAATAATCGTACTCATCCTGAAGTATGTACTCCTCGCAGGGCATCAGCTTCCCAGGGTCCTGCTCCTTGGCATGGTCGCCCCATTTTCGCCCTTGCTGTTTCATCAGGTGGCAATATTGCCCCTGCTTTTTGCAGTAGCGTTCCCATTCCCTGCGTTCTTCTTCTGGGATCAAGGCAAACAGATACTCGTCCTCATCGTCCAGGTTATACAGCGCCCAGCCGAAGGCAGACAGCTCCTGTCCCAACGCCGCCGCCCCTTTTTCATGGGACAGTTTCATATATTGGATGCCAACGACATCAAAGCGTTCATCCAGCAGCGCCGGGACCTGTGCGCCCCATTTCCCTCGAAGTTCCGCCAGAGTGTCCTGTACGGCTCCGTCAAATTTCAGAATGTCCAGCGCATCGGATATGATTTGTGCCCAGTCTGGCATGAAAGTACCCCCTTTTTAGTGCCTCAAAGTTTGCTGCTCAGCCGCTTGACTGGCGCAGACATTACATCTGGAAAATGCTTACACAGAATCTCTGTGAATAAGGTCATTGCAAGAAACGGCTTGAGATTACCTGCTGCAATCTCAAAATATTGAGAATAGCCCCAATCCAACTCATCTTCTCCGCACCAAAAGTTGAGAAGTTCTGCCCCCAGATCCATCCGCTGACTGGATAGGGATTTCCATGGAATCTGTGACCGCAGATACTCCTGAACCTCTCTGAGCTGTTCTGCGGCAATGCGCTGATGGGCATAATCCCACACATTCTTGAAATAGGTATCCAGTTCTACATAGCCAGAAAAGAGGATGCCGCAATCAATCTTGGAAAATATCTCCACCATACAGAGGATGCGCCGCCGGTGAAAAGCCTCCATTTCCCGTTCCAAGGCCTCAGCCTGAATCATTTCGTGTTTCTCTATACAGGCATAAGCTTCATTTTCTGGTATCTGGAACGCTTCATCTACTTTTTTGGCTATGGTAAACATCTGGATTTCATCGGCATTCTTGCGCTTGCGCAGGTCATCCCAACTGCCTCGCTCCCATTTATCCTCTTTTGAATAACAAACAGAGCATATCGCCTGTGCCGGGTCAATTTCTCTCGTCAAACAGTAAGGACAAAGAATTTTCGCATTCTCACACAATCTGATCGGCTCCTTTATATTATTCCATGTCCGCTTCTATTTCTTCCGCTTCCGACAAGCCATATACATCCGTTGGCGTATCCCCTGAAAACTCAACCATAAGTCCAAATGGCTCCCCCACAGGAAGGGTACAAATCTCAAAGTGCAGGCCCCATTCTGTCTCATCATAAAACAGAAATTGCGGCTGCTCGGCGGGAATCTCCGTTTCAGGGAATGGAGCGCGCTGCAATCCAAACTTCTCAGGGCTTTTACCAAT
>DBQB01000064.1 GCA_002305685.1 Ruminococcaceae bacterium UBA1405 | reverse complement strand
CTTACCAGAGCCAGATTTGATGTGATTCAGAACCTGACACGGGAAAAGCAGCGGTTTGCAAACTACTTGTTTTTGAAGTGCTCCGGCATGGCCCAGGACAAGGACATTCAGAACACCAGCGCCACCACCATTGCGCTCATGGAACGCTTTGAGACTGTGGACGATCTGGCAAATGCGGATCTGGACGAACTGACAGCTTTTATTGCCGAAACAGGCCGCGGCAGATTTGCCGATCCGAATGCTGTGGCCAAAGTGATACAAACTGCGGCTAAAGGATCTTACCGCCTGCCCAAGACTGTGAACGACACCGTGAACCAGGCAATGTCTGTTTCTATTGCCTCTATGCGGGCACTGAAGGAACAGGTCAAGGTTCTGGACAAAGCCATTGAACAACAGTTCGAGATTATTCCCAATACCCTGACATCCATCCCAGGCATTGGCAAGGTCTACTCCGCCGGCATTATCGCTGAGATTGGCGATATCCACCGTTTCAGCTCTCAAGCCTCTGTCGCCAAGTTTGCCGGCCTTGTCTGGCACAAAAACCAGTCCGGTGAATTTGAAGCCGAACACTCCCAAATGATTAAATCTGGCAACCGCTATCTCCGTTACTACCTGCTGGAAGCCGCCAACTCTGTGAGAAGATGCGACTCCGAGTTCCGGCGCTACTATGACCTTAAATTCAAAGAGGTCAACAAGTACCAGCACAAACGCGCACTCGCTTTAACTGCCAGAAAACTGGTCCGGTTGGTCTTTCGACTGCTGAAAGACAACCGCCTGTATATCCCGCCGGAGGGCTGAGCGAACCGTTTGCCGCTCTGGTGTTCATGCCCTGTTTCAAATTTTCTCAGGGGCAGGGCTTAGATTGGTGTTGCCTTTTTGCTTCTGACATCCTGCTTTGTGCACTGTTTTACTCAATTTTTTCTTGCATCACCCTCTTGACTTAATACCATTGGACTTATTTCTGAGCTATCGCCTTTGTCTTACTCTGGTTATACAGATATACCATCAGCGAAGCAGCAATTACCAGTGCTCCACCGATCCACGAGTTAAGCCCTAGTGTCTGACCGAGCATCACATATCCCAAAATCATCGAAAACACAATTCCGGAATAGTTGTATACGCTTACCTCCGCAGCCGGCGCCATCCGGTATGCATAGGTCAGACAAATCTGCCCCAAACCCGCAAAGACACCGATCAACAGCAGCAGCATCCATTCGTATGCGGTAGGCATCACAAAATCCATCACCATGAACGGGAGAGATGCAATAACGCTAAAGGTGGAAAAATGCATAATCACGGTCACAGCATCCACCTTGCCACGGAAATAGCTCAGCAGCGTATAAGCTACCGCAGATGTTACCGCGTTGAGAAAAGCCACAAACAGCGGAAACAGGTTTGAATTGAAGGCAGGATTGGCCACAACGATACAGCCGACAAACGCAATCACCATTGCCGGAACCTGAATTTTGCTGATCTTTTCCTTGAGAAAGATAGCCGCAAATACCGTCACCAAAAAAGGAGACATTTTACTCAATGTACTGACGTCCGCCTGATTGGCGTGGTTGGTAGCATAAAACATACAGATAACACCCAGATAGCCAAAAAATGAACGTCCAAATAGCCACGGCTGATATTTTTTGGCGCCAAACATGGAGACATGATCCTTCAAAATGATTACCAGCACAATAAACAGGCTGACCAAATTGCGGAAAAACACCTGTTCCATCAGCGGAATATGTCCGCCGGAAAGTTTCACCATCACCTGCATCAACGCAAAAAAGAATGCGGAGAGCAGCATCAAAATAATTCCTTTGGATTTTTGTGTAAGATTGGACATCTTGTAAGACCCTTTCTGTGTCTGTAATATAATGGAAACTTTGCTTGCGGTGATCCTTCCGGATGTCTGTTGGCGCAACCGGACTCGTCATCGCCCTATCATACAGTTGCGCCTACCAAAATGTTTGGCAGGCGCAATTTTTACCGGTTCATTATTTTACACATTACTGAACCAAATACTTTTTGAATACTTCGTAGGCTTCATCCCACGCAGCCCGATCCTCACTTGGCAGGAACTCTTTCACCGGGAAAGAATTGATGATAACCTGACGAGCATCTTTGAGGTTCTTGATATATCCCAGGGACATCAGCTGCACCGCAATATTTCCCATGGCGGTTGCCTCAATGGGACCGGCTACCACCTTGACGTTGCAGGAGTTGGCACACAGCTGGCAAAGGAATCCGTCTTTGGTGCCGCCGCCTACCACGTTGATCTGATGATACTCCTTGCCGGAACTATCCCGCAAAAACTCAAAGACAAAGCGGTATTTCATCGCCAAGCTCTCATAAATGCAGCGCATCACTTCACCAATGCTCTCTGGAACATGTTGACCGGTGGTGCGGCAGAACTCTTTGACATTTTCAATGATATGTCCCGGTTTCAGGAAAACCGGTGCATCAGGATCCACAAAGCTCTGGAACGGTTTCACCTTCAGCGCTTCCTGCTCCAACTGCGCGTAGGACATCTCCTGTCCCTGGCGAATCAGCTGACGGCGGGTCTCCTGAATGAGCCAAAGGCCCATGATATTCTTCAGATACCGAATGGTATCGTTATATCCGCCCTCGTTGGTGATATTGAATTCCTGGGACTTCTTATCCATAATCGGTGCATCCAGCTCGGTTCCCATCAGGGACCAGGTTCCACAGCTGATAAATATAAAATCCTTTTCCAGTGAGGGGACCGAAACAACGGCGGAAGCGGTATCATGGGAAGCACAGGCAATGACCTTCGCAGTAGGCACACCCAACTCAGCACAGATGGCATCGCTGAGCATACCAACCTGGGTACCAGGTTTGACAATTTCGGTGAGCATCTCGGTAGGAATGGTCAGTTTCTGTAAAAGCTCTTTGCACCACTGGCGGTTGGCGTCCAGCAGCTGGGCTGTGGAAGCAATGGTATACTCGGTGGTTTTAACCCCAGTCAAGAAGTAGTTGAACAGATCCGGGATGAACAGCATCCGATCGGTCCGATCCAAAAGATCCTTCCGGTTTTTCACCAGCGAGAACAGTTGAAACAGCGTATTGATCTGCATAATTTGGATACCGGTCATACCGTAGAGCTCATCCAAAGGAATGATTTTGGCCAATTCTTCCACCATACCATCGGTACGGCCGTCACGGTAGTGCACGGGGTTTTCCAGCAGTCGCCCTTCCGAATCAATCAGGCCGAAATCTACACCCCAGGTATCAATGCCGATGCTCTCAAAACCGCCTGCCAGATTTGCTTTGATGATACCCTGCTTGATCTCGTGGAACAGCCGCAGAATATCCCAATACATCGTACCATTGACCAACACCGGATCGTTGGAAAAACGATGCACTTCGTTGAGTTCAATCTTGGTTCCGTCAAATTCGCCGATAATGGCTCTGCCGCTGGAAGCGCCAAAGTCAAAAGCAAGCACACGTTGTTTCATTTGGGTCTCCTCCATTTTCAGAGATATATTATATTTCCATTGTAGCACAATGTATGGAAAAAGGAAAGCATCAAGAAGAATTTTTCGTCATATTTAAAAGACGCCGCTCTCCTGCTCTCCATCTTCCATAATTTCACAATCATTACCATTTGGGGGGACTGTCCGGACAACTTTGCTTTACTTTGGCTGTGCGCGCCTCCACAAAACATCCGCAGAGACTGCACATTCCGTTTTGCAGATGGACACAGCTGCGGCAAAGATTCTGCCGACTGTGAACCGCCTCCGGTGCAGCCCGCTCAGATTCCGGAAGAAGAGCAATATATTCTTGGATGGAGCGGAGCAGATCGCTTTCCCCAAAATCCTCCAGCAAGCACCGGCGGCAAAAAGGTATCTTTTCCATACCTCACCTACCGCTGTACAGGCGCAAGGGAAATGCGCGCCACCGTACAAGGCGGGAGTGTTATGGACAGTTCCCGTCCGTTCTCCTTCATCCGGCAACTGGTCAAAGGCTTTACGGTCACTGCCTCAGGCTGCTCAAAGGTATTATAATCTCCCATATTGCCTCCCACCATCAAAGCCTCTTTCAACTGGTATCCCTCACCCACCAAAGTCGTTTCGATGTCAGCTTTTTGGTCGGCGGAAAGGTTGCAAAGGGTTAGATGCAGCGTGTCATCTTGACCGATCGACGCAGACTCATGCAGATTGGGACAGGTAAAGCCTTCTGGACCAATCTCCTTGGTCTCCATCCAGGAGTCTACCAGCGTGGCATTTTGATGCACCTGATACAGATCAAAAACATGATAGGTAGGAGTAAGAATCATCTTCTCCCCTTCGGTGAGAATCACCGCCTGCAAAACGTTGACCATCTGAGCAATATTGGCCATGGCGATGCGATCAGAATGTTTGTTAAAGATGTTTAGGTTAATTCCGGCAATCAGCGCGTCCCGAATGGTATTTTGCTGATAGAGGAATCCTGGATTGGTGCCAGGTTCCACCTGATACCAGCTTCCCCACTCGTCCACAATCAGATCTACCTTATGTTCTGGATCATAGCGATCCATAATTTGCAGATGTTTGGTAATCATCTCATCCATTTTCAGAGTATTGTGAAGCATCCGGTACCAGTACTCTTGGTCAAAGCCTGTTGCAGGAACCTTACGGTTCCAAGCATCACCGCCGTTGGTATAGTAATGCATTGTGATTGCGTTGCAGTATTTTCCCGCAATCTTCATCAGCTGTTCGGTCCAGTTGTAATCGTCGCTGTTGGGTCCGCAGGCGATTTTGTACAGTTTATTGTCGCCAAAATTTCGAAGATAGGTGGCATACCGGCGATAGGTATCGGCATAAAATTCCGGGCGCATATTGCCTCCGCAGCCCCAATTTTCATTGCCCACCCCAAAATATTTCAGTTTCCAGGGCTGTTCCTGTCCATTTTCACGCCGCAGTTGGGACATAGGAGACTGTCCATCGAAGGTCATATATTCGATCCATTGCTGCATCTCCTCCACTGTGCCGCTACCCACATTTCCATTGATATATGGTTGACATCCCACCTGACGGCAAAATTCCATAAATTCGTGGGTGCCAAAGGAATTGTCCTCCACTACGCCGCCCCAATGGGTATTCACCATCTTTTTGCGCAGCTTCTTCTCCCCGATTCCATCCTTCCAATGGTATTCATCTGCAAAGCATCCCCCCGGCCAGCGCAGCACCGGAAGATGAATTTTCCGAAGCGCCTGCACGACATCGGTGCGGATTCCCTTTTGATTGGGAATGGGAGAATCCTCCCCAACGTAAATCCCGCCATAGATACACCGCCCCAAATGTTCCGAAAAATTTCCATAAATTTCCGGACGGATGGTGTATTTTCGGTGATAGGTATTGACTACATAATGGAACATAAGAACAGCCTCCTTGGTAGATGAATTGTAGAAATATGGTAAAGTATCACAAATTTTACCCCTTTTCTATTCTGTATCATAGCATATCCACAGAGACCGGTCAATCAAAATCCATATTCTTCCCTTGTATTTTCTTACGGGAACGCTGAGCGTATCGTGATAAAAATGTAGATTTGACCCAATTTTGTTACCGTGGTATCATAAAGGCAATGAAAGGATTCTATCAATCGCTCAGGAGGATGCTTTATGGATACCGAAATTCGCCGCATTATGTTGGAAGCCGGAAAACGGATGCTCGCTATGTCCAACGCCCCCGTCCATCAAAAGGAAGGCCACGCCAACTTTGTCACCGACGCCGACACAGCGGTACAATCTTTTTTGTTGCAGGAACTTTCTCGTGTCGTGCCCGGCGCTACCTTTTTTGCGGAAGAGCAGCAAAACAATTGTTTGGGAGAGGATTATACCTTCCTCATCGATCCTATCGACGGAACCACCAACTTTTTCCGCGGACACCGGTGTAGCGCCATCTCGGTTGCTCTGCTGCTGCATCGCGAACCGGTTCTGGGTATGGTATATGACCCCTATCATAACCGGCTGTTTCATGCCGTCAAAGGCAAAGGCGCTTTCTGCGGAGACACCCCTATCCACGTCTCGGAAATACCCTTTTCCCAGGGGTTGATCAATGTAGGCACCTCCCCCTATTACCCAGAGGAAGCGGAAAAAACGCTCACTGCTGCCAAAGAATTGTTGCTGCGCTGTGCAGATCTGCGCCGCAGCGGATCTGCGGCGCTGGATTTGTGTTCCGTTGCTGCCGGACATACCGATATGTTCTTTGAATACCGGCTCTCCCCCTGGGACTATGCCGCAGCTTCCTTTATTATCTCAGAGGCAGGAGGCAAATACGGTGCTTTTGACGGCGAAGCTTTCAGCTACGAGCATCCCATTCCTTTTCTGGCGGCCAATGCAAAATGTTTCGAACCACTGCAATCGCTGCTAAATTCCCTTTGATTTCGCAGGTTCTTTTGTGAAAGATAGCCATTGCATCCACCTTTCTCACCCGCTATAATGAGGATGGAAACAGGGATCAAAGAAATCATCGCGGACTGTTTTGCACCCTGGAACTGTCCCTCCCCGTAGGTCAGTATCCGAAATAGGGCTGCAATAAGCAAGTTGGTTTTCGTATTCCCGTTTTACAAAATTTGCGCTGTATCCGCATAGGATCGGAACAGCAGCAGGAGGAATTGTGATGAACAGAAATCAAAAAACCCATACGCTGGTGCAGCTTTCCCTGCTCACCGCCATCATTCTGGTGATGGCTTTTACCCCTGTCGGCTACCTGAAAATAGGAGCGCTTTCCATCTCCTTCCTGATGATTCCGGTGGTCATCGGCGGTATAATTCTCGGGCCGAAAGCCGGCGCCTTTCTGGGCGGTGTCTTTGGTCTCACCAGCTTTTTCCAGTGTTTTGGCATGGATTGGTTCGGCACCACACTGATGGGAGTCAATCCCATTGCAACCTTCATTACCTGTGTGGTAGCCCGCGTACTGGCCGGATTGCTTCCCGGCTTGCTTTTCTCCTGGATGGAGAAGATTGACAAAACCAAGATTCTTTCCTATGCCATCACCTCCCTTTCCGGAGCACTGCTCAACACCTTTTTCTTTGTCGGTTTCTTGGTGATCTTCTTCTCCCGGACATTGATGGAGATGCAGATGGGTGATACCGTCTGGGCAGTTATCACATCGCTGGTCACCATCAATGCCGTTGCTGAGGCCATTGTATGTCTGGTGGTGGGCGCTGCAATTGCAAAAGCCGTGAGCACTTATAATGGAAATCGCTTAAAAGGATAACGGCCATCGTACATTAAATAATGAAAAAGAAGGACCTGTTACAGAATAGGCCCTTCTTTTTTGTCAAATTTGATACATCCGCAGCAATTACCCTTCCCTGGAAATTACCAAAAATCAGAATGCTTATTTAATTTTTATAGCATCTGTACCAAATAAAAAAGCTGCCCCAGAAAATCTGGAGCAGCTTTTGTGATACAAAAGAAATTAGCCGTTGTTTCTCTTGGCGAAGCACTCGCTGCAGTAAACAGGGCGGTCACCGAAGGGCTTAAAGGGAACTCTCGCTTCTTTACCGCACTCGGCACAGATAGCGGTGAACATCTCTCTGGCGGTTCCGTTGGAAGCCTTGCGGGCGTCACGGCAAGCTTTGCATCTCTGGGGCTCATTTACGAAGCCTCTCTGGGCGTAGAATTCCTGCTCGCCAGCAGAGAAGATGAACTCATTGCCGCACTCTTTGCATCTCAGAGTCTTGTCAGTGTACATGATAATTACCTCGCTTAACGCTTAAATTTGCCCTTAGGTTTCTTGGAAAGTGCCGCATTGAGAGAAATCAATGAATAGCCGCTCTGCCTTAAAGCTACGGGCATATATTCAGCCTTTTCGGCCGAATGACAAAGAAAGAATTTTCAGAAGCCGTAGCTTCTAAGAATCCCGCAGTTTTCTGCGAATCCGCTGCAAACCATTATCCACCGCTTTCGATGTGATCGATAATCTTTCAGCGATCTCCTGATAACTGCAACCCTCCAGATACAGCTGCAAAATCCGACGCTCCAACGGAGAAAGCATCTCCCGCATCCGCTGTTGCATCGCCGCAACATCCTCTTTGAGGATCAAAAGATTCTCTGGGTTTAATGCACTGTCCTCCTGGGGAAAAATTTTTTCCCCAAACACCTCAACATCCGTATCTAACTGGGAAAAAGAGATATCCACACGTTTGCGATGACTGGCCGCCATAGCCAACATCCTGCGCTGAATACACAGCGCGGCAAACGCACCGAAAGAACTGCCCTGTGAGGGATTGAAGCGTCTTGCTGCACTCCAAAGCCCCAGCATACCTTCCTGCACCAGATCGTCAAATTCGATCCCCCGAAACCGGGATGCAATCGCATACACCAGCGGACGATACTGCTCCACCAACGCACCGACCTTTGCAGGATCAGAGACAGGATTCCATGTTTTTTCTTGTTTGGGGGCCTCCTCATTCTGAGGAGTAAGCCCGTCGTTATCGGTTTTCTTCATAAATACAGCTCTCAACCCCAACTGGCTTTACCATCCCAAAAACAACATCGCACCTGCTTCTTGGCCTATCATATCCCAAAACCAACGGATTGTCAAGACTTTTTTCGTTTGGAGTCAAAATTCTTAGGCTTTTTCGACAAAAAAATGTATCCTTTGCGAAAAAGATTGTTTTTTTTCGTTAAAACATAGTCAGCGACAGCCCATGAAGGGTTGTCGCTGACTTATCGCGCGGTGTTTCTTTAAACCATAAATCTATCTTCTCCGGCGTCTTCTGCGACGGCTTGAAAGGATAAGGGTCATAATCAGCAGGATCGCGCCTGCCACCAGTGCAAAAACACCCGCCAACAGATAATACATCTTTTGCATGGAGGATGGATCGTTGTCTGGTTCCGCTGAATCAACCATATCAATCACAGGCGCGTCATCCCCTGCCGGAAGATCCATCACCGGTGGTGCCAACATCACAGACTGGGAGGAGCTTTCCTCCGTCTCGGGCGTAGAGATTGCCTGGGAGGAGACCACCGACATGGCGGAGGCGGAAGACGACGAATTCCATATTCCCGGCAAAACAGCCTGCATACCGGTAGTTGGATTCTGGCCGTTCTCGCTCCCTACCGTACCTGCAGACCCAGTCTGTTTCGCACGGTGATACAGCTCTGCGATGGAATATGCTCTCTGACCGCTGAGGCTGGTCGGCATCGACTGTCCGTAAAGAGTAATTGTCTGGGTCAGATAATCGCTTTGCAGCTTAACGGTGATATTACGTCCTCGCAGCGCAGCAAGCAGCGTTTCCGGTACAAATGCCTGAGACTTTGCGTTGACGGTGGCAGTAGTGCCCGATTGATAGCCCTTAATTGCTTTGACAACGCTCTCCCACTGCTTTTCCAGCTGTGAGGAGGATGGAGGGGTCACCGCTTCGTACAGTTGCTGCAATGTGTAACTGTCCTGCTTTTTCAGCGTCACCGGAAGTTCCATTCCATTGAGGGTCATCGTCGCATATCGGTCACTCTTAAGTTTCACCGTTATATTGCGGCCACGGATCGCCTCCAAAAACGTACCTGGAATCTGGGCTTGATTTTTGGCGTTGACGGTGACCACCGTTCCCGCGCTATAGGACTGAAGAGATTTCACCACCGAGTTCCATTGTTTCTCCAGCTGTGAGATACTGGTACCGGTAGAGCCTGAACCACCGGAAGAGGAAGCGGAAGAATTTTCTTTCACCGCATTGTACAGCGCCCGCATGGTATAACTGGTGCGCAGTTCGTTGCTGGCAGGAAGATTTTTTCCGTTTAACACAATAGGATTTGTATAGTCGTTGATGATTTTCAGGGTGACGTTTCGACCACGGATGGCCTTGAGCACACTTACCGGAACATAGTCATAGTCCCCTGCGTTAACCGATAAGGTTCTTCCGGAAGCGGTATCCTCCAGCAGATCCACAACCTCTTTCCAGAACTGCTCCATCTCCTGCTGATGTTCCACTGCACCGCTGAGGGAACTGTCGGAAGAAGAACCGGAGGAAGATCCGGAAGAGTTATTCTTTTCGCGCCATACCACTGCAAAAGGACTGAGCGAATCTACGGTAACAGCAATATGATTGGATAAAAGCGTTACCTTTTCCGTCCGCACACGACCATTCACCAGATGGTACACCCCGATGGTGTCCCGCGTCCTGGACACGCCGCTGGGATAAGGGAGATACAGAGTGGTGCTTCTGCGAAGCTCCATCGGATACCCGTCATAGGTCTCCAGCCATGCTTCAAACATCTCATAATCATCCCAGTTTCCACGACGAATATACCGCAGCAGTTCGTCCTGGTCATCGCTGTAAACATAAGAATCAACCATCAGATATAGGTCAGACAAGCTGTATCCGTCGAGATCTTCAATGTCATACCGGCTGAGATTCATTCCGAAATCACCTCTGGAAGGAACTTCGGTAACCGGGAAAATGTTTTCCGAATCGCCGTAATCTCCTCGAATTACTTCAATGGTAAAAGCATCCCGCACCGTCCAACCATTATAGCGTACATCCACATCATAGCTGCCAGCCCGATTCAAAATACTGCTGCCAACACTGAGCATGGAAGCCGTAAGCGCTTTTTTGGGTTGCGCGATACCGCTCTGCATCCGCAGTGCCACCGATCCTCCATCCAGATTCAGCCGGCTGCTGCCGCGCGTGTAGGTAAGTTTATCCGGCGGAACCACCACAAGCCCCGTCGCCCGATCCATCACCTCGATCACAAAGGTTGCAGAAGCACCGGAGACCTTTTGGCTGTTTACGGTGATCACCTTGTTGCCGATGCTTGCTGTTCCGGTGTCATTTTTGTTATAACCGGAAAGCATGGCGGCGGTAACAGGTTCCTTTACCGTAGTATTGTTGTCATATGTGATAACCAACTGGAAATTCTGCGAGAGCGCAATATCGCTGCCCAGGGTTACCCGGGCCGGCGCCCCGGTTACAGCTGCGCTGTAACCCACCGCATCTACCACAATATGCAGGTGAAACGAGGTCTCCTCGTACAGCGAAGAGGAGGTTCGCAGTTCAATATCCGCGCTCTGTCCCACCTGTACCTGCGCAAGCAGCTGGAAAAACACCTTGTTATCCTGTACCGCTGCTGCATAACCGTTGACCACCGCATCGTTTACAAGAGACGGCGGAGTCAAAATCACACCGTTTGTATAGGTCACCTGATAGACATAAACGCCCGCCCACGCATCTTCCGGCACGCCAAAGTCCGAAAGCGGAACGCTGTAGCAGGTCGTGTCTCCCACTTTGATTCTGCGCTCTATATTTTGCGGGGTAAATTCTTTTTTCTTGATCTCCAAACGGGTTATCGAATAACTGGAAATATCATAGTTGGGATCAGTGATGGATGCCACAACCTGATAGACGCCAATCTCGGTAGGTGCGTCAACAGGAACATCAGACGCTAAATATTGCAGCTGTACCGGCACACTTTGGCCATCCACTCCAAAATAGTGGGCGGCCAGCGTTTTGGGCGTACCGTCATACTGCACCTGAGCAGTATCCCCCGACTGTGTCCATCCAGAACCCAGCTGGAACTGCACTTCCACCAACTTGGGCAAAACGGTAAGACCGGCCGTCTCAGAGGTCGTTTGATCCAAAACCAGCTGATAATTTCCAACCGTACTTTCCTTCAGCTTATATGGATAAAATCCAACCGACGCCCCATTCCCAACAATCTCAATGGAAACCTGTGGTGCGTCCTGTAGTGTCGTGGTCACATCCTGATTATCCCGAAAAAGCCGGTATGAATAAGACTGGGGCAAAGGATCCCCGTAATAAATGGATTTTGGATCCACCCGAACTGTCAAAACAGTAAAATTGTTACCTGTGGGAGAGCCATCACCCGTGGGGGAACCGCCACCCGTGGGAGAACCGTCACCTCCGGAAGAACCGTCACCCGTGGGAGAACCGTCACCTCCGGAAGAACCGTCACCCGTGGGAGAACCGTCACCCGTGGAAGAGCCGTCAATGTCCACTGACGGGCTCTGCTGCGACGGTAAAATGGTGAAGGAGACCGGGACAACCACCGACGAAGCAATTCGGTAGTTACCGGCAGCAGAACCTGTCAGATATATAGACGAAATCTCAATTGCATCATAGCTGTTCGGCTGATTGTCAGACACCACCGCCAGCACCGCAGACATATCCACAGAAACATCGTCATTTCCACAGATTCCGGAAAGAGAAATAGCCGTCAGCGGTACCGAATAGCTGCCATCATATTCTTTGCTCTGAGACGCAAGCGTCACATCTGCAATGGTTAATTCCTTTGGCACAATGGTAAAAGAAGGCGCATTCTGTGCCAACACCAATTGGTATTGATCTGCTTTTTCGGTATCAGACACCGCAAGGGTTCCCAATGTATAACGATAGCTGCCCGCCGTCTCTCCAGGGACGCGTTCCAGGGAACCGGTCAATGCAACCGCAGGATCGCTGCTTTGATAGGTAAACGGGGGATCGCTTTCTCCATAGTTTTTTTGCAGAGCATTGGGGGGTAATTACCAGCTCCACCGTCTGATTCTCTCCATATCCCAGCGTTTGCAAAGTGACATTCCCGCCTTCATAGCTGCCCTGATGGCTTGCGCCGAAGGTGGTGGTACCAATTTGGGTCTCACTGCCGCACAGGAAATGGGCTTGCGTCCCTCCCTGCACATCCGCAGCAACATCGACGCCATACCACTTGCCTTCCAGTTCCACTGCATTCCAGTATTTTTCTCCGTCAGCCGCCACCCGGCTGGAAATACCCGCCTGCTGGCATAGCGCATGAAACGCCCTGGCAAAGCCTTCTGAATTGGCGCTGTTCTGGGTGAGAACCGCCAACGCATCGGCGTTACCGGAACCATCGAATGAAACTTTGGTGCGAAGATATCCGTAAATGGACGCTGCCGCCGTCTTTGGTGCAGACAGATCAAGACCTTGGAGCGCCGATTGTACCGCTTGTTCCAGCGTTGTGCTCCTGGGTTCCGGTGTTGTGGCTGGAGTAGATTGTGTAGAAGAGGACTCCTCATCCACCGCATACATGGTTGGAATTGCCGTGCTCAACAGTACGGCCGCTGCCGCGACCACCGCAAACCATCCCATCCATTTTTGCTTTTTCATTGGTTCTCCCCCTTTCCGTCATCAAGCGATATATCAAAAGCATAATGCCTGACCATCCGTTGTCACACAACCGTCTGATACCGTTATTCTTCCCATCAGACGGCTTCTTCCTACTATTAGAATACCCGATAAAGTGTTGGCCGTCAATGTGATATCACGGCCTTTCACCCGCTCTTTACAAAAGTTCATATCAAATTTACAAGTGCGTCAGCGATCCGCTGCCGGATCCAAACAGTATCCCTCTTCTCCCTATTTTAAAATTCTTTCTCCTGAGATTGACAGTTGATTCCCGTTCCAAATCCACATATAATGTAGACAGAGATACCGTTTATCCAGATACGCCAACTTGCACCAATCGGGAGAGAATGGAGATGCCATGAAACCTCAAAGAATGCTGTTTGTTTTTAATCCCAACTCCGGAAAAGCACAGATTCCGGAACATCTGTTTTCCCTGGTAGATTTGTTTACCAAGGGGGGCTATCTGGTCACCCTTCACCCTACCCAGTGCCAGAGAGACGCCACCGAAGTAATTTGCCAACATTGCACCGATTTTGATTTGGTGGTTGCCGCCGGTGGAGACGGCACCCTCAATGAGTCCATCTGCGGACTGCTGGAACGCAAAAACCAAGGCGCCAATATTCCCCCTTTGGGCTACCTCCCCGCCGGTACTGTTAACGATTTCGCCACCAGTTTGGAAATCCCCAAAGAGCTGAAACCCGCAGCCAAAACGGTGCTGGAAGGTATACCGTTTTGCTGTGATATCGGCAAATTTGGCGATTCCTATTTCACCTATGTTGCAGCCTTCGGGGCTTTCACCAGTGTCTCCTATGAGACGCCTCAACAGAGCAAAAACCTGCTGGGACGCCCCGCTTATCTGCTGGAAGGCCTCCGTCAACTTCCCACCATCCATCCTTACCATATGCAGGTGGAATGCGACGGCGTCATCACCGAGGGAGATTTTATCTTCGGTATGGTGAGCAATTCCAAATCGGTAGGCGGATTTTCCTATCCCCACTTTCAGGAAATCTCGATGGAAGACGGAAAATTTGAACTGCTGCTTATCCGGCAGCCGGAAAGCCTGGCACAGCTGCAAAGCGCCATCAACGCTTTGCTTCGCCGGGAGGATCCGCAGCAGCTGATTGTCAGTGCCAAGGCATCCCATTTCCGCTTTCTCTCTCAGGACGAGGCTCCCTGGACATTGGATGGAGAATTTGGCGGCATCCCCACCGAGGTAGAAATCACCAATCTGCGGCAGGCTGTCCGCGTCATTGTCCCTCGGTCAACCGAACAGCCTTCCCAAACAAAACTGTTGACCCCTTCTATATAGTTAGTAACATTTTTATCGGTTTTTGTTGCAGATGTTACCAAACACTTTTCATTTTTGCTCTTCTTGATCCCCATAGCAATCGAAAGAGTCCTCATGGGTATCTGATATGCTCCGCATAGCTTTCTGTGATTTATTTCCATGATCGCTATATCGGGAGCATATCGCAATCCATGGGGACTCTTTATCTGTTTCTTAGATTGCTCCTATCCTGGTAACAAAAAAGAGGATCGGTATGAAAAAAAACATGGTCCTGCGGGATATTATTGGTGAATACTTTTGGAAAGGAGTGAGCCCTATGCCCACAAGAGAGGAATTTATCCAACTGGCGCAGCGGCATATGGATACGGTGTTTCGTCTGGCTTTCAGCTGTCTGAAAAGCCAAAGCGACGCGGACGATGTCACCCAAACCGTTTTGCTGCGCCTCTATGAGACCAAAAAGGTATTTGACTCAGATGCGCACGTCAAATACTGGCTGATTCGGGTTACCCTCAATGAATGCAAAAAGATTTGGCGTTCGCCGTGGAGAAAGGTGGAGGAGTTAACCGGTATCCCCCAGCAGGAAACACTGGATCGTTCGGTCTACTCCGATTTGCTGGAGGCAATAATGGCGCTGGATCGAAAATACCGCACAGTTATCTTTCTCTATTACTATGAAGGATACACCGTTGCTCAGACGGCCAAGCTGCTGGGACTGCCGCAATCCACCGTAGGCACACAGCTCAAGCGGGCCAAAGAACGCCTCAAACAGTATTTAACACAGGAGGAACCATGATGAAAGAAAAAATGAGACAGGCTTTTTCCTCTTTACATCCTTCCCGGGACATTCTCGCAGAGGTATTAAAACAGGCAGACGCCCAAAAGGCCAGACGCTCGCCATCTCTGTGCAGATTGTGCCGCAGTGTTGTGGTTGCCGTTTTGGTAACTGCAACGCTGACTGTCACAGTCTTTGCCGCGGACTATGTGATCAACCAACGGGACATCTTCTTTTTTGACACCCTGGAAGCACTGACAAAATTTCAGACAGCACAAAACGGAAACAGCGCCGCTGCGGTCAGCGTAGCGATGCCCAATTCCGCCGAAGAAAACGAAGAGATGGAAACCGCCCAGCAATATGTAAGCCGTTGGATGGACGGAGAACTGGAAGGGGAGACCGTCTTATCCCAACAGCAGGGCGATCCAACAAAAACAGGCTGGGAGCGGCGCAGGGTTACCAAGCGGGAACATCCTGTATACGGCCCGATTGTAAATGAATATCTCTCCGGTAGCATCTACGCCTCCCAGATCGTGGTGGAAGGGGTGACCGACTGGGACACCTCATGGCTTTGCACAGCGATGTCCCCCGACGAGAACGGACAGCTGATCACCATCAGCCGGGATGAAAAAACCGGTGAAACGCTCAGCGTCGTCGCCTTGGCCGGCTATCACACCGCACAAGGGAAGCCCTTTCTTCTCTCCTACAACTATGACAGCAGTGAGCAGTACTGGCAGGGCCCAGAGTACATCCTCAACAGCGCTTATGATACTGCGGAGGTTTTCCGCACAGAGGACAATGTAGATGTATTGGTGCAGTCCTACGACGGGCAGGTTTGGGCAATCGCCGCCAACGTGGAGAAGACCGTCTCCATCTATACCACCGGATACACGGTACCCGAGATGAAGGAGCTGTTAAACCACCTCAATCTGGCAGAAGCCATCGGATAAACCCCCGGAATATCTCGAAAGACATTGTTTTTCTCCGTCCAACTGTTCCATAAAAAAGCAACGAAGGGCTGTCCTGAACTGCACCCCATTTGTTAGACAGTATGATATACTGGATAACAAGTGGGGTGCAGTTCAGTTCAGGATTGCCCTTCGCTATTTTTATATAACACCGTTATATCAGATGATTCTTTGCAATAGCGCAGCCAGGTTTACCCCCATCAGTGAATGGCCGTCGTCGCTGGGATGGGTCATATCCACCGTCAGGCCGGATACATCGGTAAGTACCTGATCTCCTTCTATCAGATGGAGGGATGGGTCCGTGATCTCCGCCTTAATTTGCCGCAGCACCTGCGCGAAGGCCTCAAATTTCACCCGCTGTGGAGCATCCGGCTGAGGATCAAAACAAGGGGTTGCTGGGAAAGCAGTAATTACCGCCACCGGGCAACCAGGACGGGAAGCCAACATCCCGGTGATCAGTTTCCGGGTCCGCTGCGCGAATTCCTCCACCGTGAAGCGATTGAGCATATTGATTCCCAGCTCCAGCGTACAGAAATCCCAATCCTTTTTGCCGGTGAGATACTCGATCATACACGCATCACAAAAACAGCTGCCGGCAACCGCCTTATTCTCCACATCTACCCCCAAGCGCCGTGCTGCCTGCTGCACATACACATTGGAGGCCAGATGCACATCCCCGCCAAAGGTGATGGAAGAACCGTAAGCCAACCAGCGTTTTTGAGGCTGTTCCTCTTTTTTGGGAGGACGCACCTTATGTCCAAAGGTATCCAGTTCACAGAAAATACCGCAGGACTGTTTATGGAAAAGGACTCGCCATACATGGCTGTCAAACCGATGCCCTTCTTTTACCCACGGAGCACTGTTTTGCAGCGAGACCGGGACCTCAATATGCAGCGTGGTCACCTTGCCCGCCTCAATGGTATGCACCGAGTGGAGAAAATCACCGCAGTAAATCATCACATGGGTATCCTGCAAATAGGAGGAGAGGGACAGGCGAAAAAAAATACGCATCGGTCACAAAGCGCAGCTCGCATCCGGTAGATACCTGCGCAAAAAAACGTCCTCTCTCATGGTCGCCCTGTCCGAGCCCCAACCGCACCTGCTCAGGAAAACGTTGCAGCAGTACCCCCGGCACCATTCCTTTGCGCTCCAAAACCTCCACGTTATGAAAATAGATTCCATCCTGTTCCAAAACAAATCCCTCCTGTTATGTCAGCGTCCTTTTGTTTCATTATACGCTGTACGCCGTTGTTTGTAAAGCTGGGCTGCTTTCACCATATTTGCCGCCTTGACGGGGTTTCCCAGACGGATTTATAATCATTGTATCAACCTTTCGTTCTATCACAACAAGGAGTGAAAATCAGATGGATCAACTAACGCTTTCCAATGGTGTGTCAATCCCGAAAATGGGTATGGGTACCTGGTATATGGGAGAAAATCCTTCCAAAGCCGATGAAGAAATCAAAAGCCTGCGCCTTGGCGTAGAGTTGGGTATTACCTTGATCGATACAGCGGAGATGTATGGAGATGGCGCTTCTGAGACGCTGGTCGGACAGGCCATCGCTCCTCTTTCCCGGCAAGAGCTGTTTTTGGTCTCCAAAGTCTACCCTTTTCATGCCGGACGCAGAGATATTTTCCGCTGCTGTGAAAACACCCTTCGCCGGTTGGGCACCGAGTATCTGGATCTTTACTTGCTCCACTGGCGGGGAAGCATCCCTTTGGAGGAAACAGTAGAATGTATGCAGCAACTTGTGCAATCCGGAAAAATCCGGATGTGGGGAGTCTCCAACTTTGATACCCGGGATATGCAGCAGCTCTGGAAAGTCCCTGGAGGGCAAAACTGTGTCGTCAACCAGGTGTTATACCATCTGGGGTCCCGTGGCATTGAGTACGATCTGCTCCCTTGGATGCGAGACCACCGTGTCACCGCCATGGGCTATTGTCCGCTGGCGCAAAACGGTTCCCTGCGGCGGGGTTTGCTCGGTTCCCCCAGCGTCTTACAGCTCAGCGCCCGTCATAAGATTTCCCCAACCCAGCTTCTGCTGGCCTTTGCTCTGCAACAGCCTGGGTTGATCCCTATCCCCAAGGCTTCCTCCTGCGTCCATCAGCGTCTCAATGCCGCGGTGGCGGATCTGACCCTCACCCCACAAGAAATGGCGATACTCTCGCAGGATTTCCCCGCGCCAACACGAAAGATGCCCCTGGACATCGTCTGATCCCCTCTTTACCGCAATTACGAAATATTTTAGAAGGAAAACAAATCAAAACTGCTGTTCCCGGAAGTTTGGATGTGTTATACTAATAAGACCGATGTCCCTTAAGTTGTCTGTCAACTATTTCGCAGTTTTTATTAACGATAAAGGAGCGTTTTTCATGGATCTTCAGCAATGTCGTGCCAGGATCGACCAAATCGACGCCCAGATTGTACAGCTTTTTTGCGAGCGCATGAAGGTCGTTGAGCAGGTCGCCGCTTATAAAAAAGCCAACCATCTTCCTGTACTGCAAACAGATCGGGAAGCCCAGGTATTGGATCGGGTTGCTCAGCTTGCCGGACCGGAGTTTGGCGACGATGCCCGTTCCCTTTTTGTGATGATGATGAACCTGTCCAAAAATCATCAGAATACCACCCTGGGGCAGGATGCAGCCCCCGCCTTCTCTGAGCAGTTGACCCAAGCGATGCAGCGCGGAAAAGAACTGAAGTTACCAAAAAAGATAAAGGTGGCTTGTCAAGGCGTACCCGGAGCCTATTCCCAAAAAGCCTGTTTACAATTTTTCTCTGATCCGCAGATTACCTTTCTGCCCGCTTTCGACGACGTTTTCTCCGCTATCGAGAGCGGAGAAGCAGATTTCGGCGTGCTTCCTATCGAAAATTCCACCGCAGGATCGGTGACCGCCGTTTATGATCTGATGAAAAAACATAATTTTCATATCTTTCGCGCCAACCGCGTCAAGGTGGACCATGCGCTGCTGGTCAAACCCGGCGTAAAGCGGGGAGAGATTACACAGGTTTATTCCCACGAACAGGGGTTAGCCCAGTGTGCCGAATTTTTCCGTCAAAATCCTCAGCTCACCCCGGTCAAATATCCCAACACCGCCGCCGCAGCGAAATTTGTCTCCGAATCCCCGGATCGGGGCGTGGCTGCCATCGCCTCCGATGTCTGTGCTTCCCTCTATGGGCTGGAAGTCCTGGAACAAGGAGTACAGGATGCCAAAAGCAACTATACCCGTTTTATCTGTATCTCTAAAGAATTGATCATCACCCCTGACGCCCAAAAGGTAAGCCTTGCCTTCACCCTTCCCCATCGTGTGGGCACCCTGAATCAGCTGATTGCTCAGATTGCTACCATGAACCTGAATCTGACCAAACTGGAGTCCCGCCCCATCCCCGACACCGATTTTGAATTTATGTTCTATATTGATATTGCGTGCTCTCTATGGGACCCCAAGGTGTTTTCCTTTATCTGTAAGCTGCACCAAAGTCTCAGCTATCTGGAATTTTTGGGTAATTACGAGGATATCAAACCATAAAGACTGCGTGAAAGAAGGAATCATACACCATGGATAGTCTTATCTACAGCCTCAATGTTGTCGCGCCCATCTTTTTGCTGGTGATCGTGGGATATTTCATGCGCCGCCTGCATCTGATGAGCGAAGCCTTTGCTGAGGAAGGAGCAAAAATCACCTTTAAGCTGGCTCTCCCCCTCTCCATCTTTCGGAGCATCATGACCTCGGATATCTCCCAAACCTTTAATGGCAAGCTGGTCTTTACCACGCTGGGCGGTATCTTCGGAACGTTTTTGATTCTTTGCCTGGTTGTGCCCCGGCTCATAAAAAATCGGCCCTCTGCGGCAACCGTTGTGCAAGCGATCTTCCGCAGCAACTTTCTGATTCTGGGAGTACCCATGGCCCGCAATATGTTTGGCGAGGAAGGCATGGGGTCCACAACGCTGCTGCTGGCTTTCGCAATCCCTTCCTTCAACGTTTTGGCCATCGTTGCTTTTGCCATCATCGCCAACAACGATCCCAGCAAGAGCATCGGCAGCAGGGCAGCCCATACCTTTGTTGAGGTGCTGAAAAATCCGCTCTTTGTGGGCGCCGTTTTGGGTATCATCTTCTCGCTGGGCCGTATCCGGCTTCCGGGCATTTTGGACAGCGCCACCTCTGATATTGCTTCAATGGCAACACCCCTTGCCCTGCTTACCATGGGTGCGCAGCTTGATTTCCAGAAATTTAAGTCCAGCATCAACGTCACCTTGATTGCTTCTTTCTGCCGCATCATCGTATGTCCGGCGATCATTGTGGGAACCGGTATTTTGCTGGGTTTCCGCAGCTACGATCTGGGGGCACTGTTTGTGCTCTTCTCCGCTCCCACCGCGGTGAGCAGCTATGTGATGGCTAAAAATATGGGCGGCGACGGAGACTTGGCAAGTCAGGTGATTTTGGTCACCACTTTCTTCTCCATGTTTACCATCACATTGGGCATCTATCTGCTCAAATCCTTTGCACTGATCTGAATCTGCGTCTTGTTATGTAAAAAAGGCAGCGGCTTCGTCCACCGAAAGCCGCTGCCTACTTCTATGCAATAACAGAAAAAACGGCAAACACCTGATGATGTTTACCGTTTTTTCTTTGGAGGCGCCACCCGGATTCGGACCGGGGGTAAAGGTTTTGCAGACCTCTGCCTTACC
>DBQB01000027.1 GCA_002305685.1 Ruminococcaceae bacterium UBA1405 | reverse complement strand
CTTTTGTCAACACTTTTTTCCAAAGTTTTTGAGAAAACTGAAAAAATAGGATTTTTTCTCGCTGGATTCCTTTGATTTTCCTTATTATATAGGCGAAAACAGAATTCCAGTGCATCCCTTGAAAAATATCCGTGAAACAGATACAATAATCTTAAAGTGTACGAACCTTAAACACAAAGGAAGTGTTTTCATGCCGATTACCGTTCCGGACGGTCTTCCCTCCATTGATCTGCTGCGCAAGGAAAATATCTTTACCATCAACAAACACCGCGCTACTCACCAGGATATCCGCCCGCTGAAGATTCTTATCCTCAATTTAATGCCTAAGAAAATCGAGACAGAAACCCAGCTGCTGCGGATGCTCAGCAACACCCCTCTTCAAATGGAAGTAGAGTTGTTGCAGGTTTCCTCCCACATCTCCAAAAACACTTCGCAGGAACATTTGTTGAAATTTTATCGTACCTTCCCGGAGGTAATTTCGGAAAAGTTTGATGGGATGATCATCACCGGCGCTCCTGTGGAACAGATGCCCTTTGAGGAAGTGGACTACTGGTCGGAACTTTGCTCCATTATGGAATGGACCAAAAACAATGTCTATTCTACCCTTCATATCTGTTGGGGCGCCCAGGCAGGGCTCTATTATCATTATGGGATTCCCAAATATGATCTTCCTCACAAAATGTTTGGAGTTTTTGAGCAAACGCCGCTGGTTCCTACCCATCAGCTGTTTATGGGATTTAACGATACTTTCCCCGCCCCTCATTCCCGCCACACCGAAATCCGCGCCGAGGACATCCACAAGGCGCCCCGGCTGGAAATTCTCGCCGCATCTCCCGTCTCGGGAGTACATCTGGTGGGATCGCTGGACGGCAGACAGTTTTTCGTCACCGGTCACAGCGAGTATGATAGGGATACCCTGGCAAATGAATATTTTCGGGATGTAGCAAAGGGGCTGCCCATCGAGATCCCCCAGCATTATTTTCCCGATGACAATCCAAACAACACGCCTTCCATGACCTGGCGTTCCCATGGAAGCCTGTTTTTCTCCAACTGGCTCAACTATTTTGTTTATCAGGCAACCCCCTACGATCTTTCCAAACCATTCTTTTGATGGGAAAGGCCGCAGCGTGATGAAAACACGCTGCGGCCTTTTGTTTTCTCCCAGTATCCATTGGTAAAGGAGAAATCATCTTTTTCCTTCTTTGATGTACTGGATGAGCTCTTCCACATCGTCAAAATCATCGTAGTCCCCCAAAATACCTTCCCGATGATAGACGATACCCATTTTCTTGTTTCGGGATAGACAGTCCAAAAGAAAATCTTCTGTGTACCTTCTGGCAAACTCGGTAAAGGCATACGGCTTTATTTTTCCAAGCATCCCTTTTCTACACTCTTGCACCTCACAGGCATAACAATGTTCCAGCCCTTTGGACATCGAGCATTTGCGGTTGACACAGTGCTCCCAATCGGGACATTCTCCTGAATTGCATCCGGAACACGCCGTATTTTCTGAACAAACAGCACGCCAAACCACAGCGAGCCATTCCCAGCTCCCGCTTCATTTTTTCCTCCTTATACCCAATACCCAACAGCAATGAACCCAATCGGTTCCATCCTGCGGTTCAAAAAAGCACAACAAATGCAAAGAGCCAAAGAGCTGCGGCCCTGCTTCTTAAAAAACAAAGCCGCAGCTTCAAATCCAGTTATTTCAGCGTCACCTCAATGACGGTATCCACCGGGTCCGGCAGACGGGGGTCCTCCCCCAAGGAGACAAACACCACATCCTGATAGTTGTTGGTAATCCAGTTTTTGATGATCTGCAACTCGGAACCGTCCGCCAGCAAACGGATATGATCCACCTGTTCGGCGGAAATTCCGGTCAGCGGCACATAACCGATCTGCGGCTCCATCACATGGTAGTAGAGCTTCTTTCCATTACGGGTGATACGGCCGTAATCGGGCTTTGCAATCTCGCCATAACCGCATCCATAGATGCTCTCGCTGTTGCGCTCCATCCATTCGCCGATTTTATGTAGAATGTCCAGCGATTCTTTAGGAATATTACCCTTGGCGTCCGGACCTACGTTGAGCAGCAGATTTCCGCCTTTGCTGACGCATTCCACCAGCTTTTTAATCATCATGTCCGCCGGTTTGAAGAAGTGATCCGACGCACAGTAACCCCAGTGTCCATTCATGGTGATACAGGATTCCCATACCACACGCTTTCCGTTGACGTCCAAAATCCCTTCCGGTGGGATAATCTGCTCCGGGCTGACAAAATCGCCGGAATAGGGGGATGGGTTTCCGCTGACCAGGGAGCCAAAGGAGGAACCGCCAGCTTCCAGACGGTTGTCCAAAATCACATCCGGCTGGTATTGACGGATCATGTCCACCAGCTGGGAGGCCCGCCAGGTTTCTCCGGTCATCTGGTCATAGGAAAAATCGAACCAGAACAGATCGATCTTTCCATAATTGGTACACAGCTCCTTCACCTGGCCGTGAAGATAATCCAGATACCGTTCAAAATGATGCTCCATTCCTCGATAGGCTTCGTTTTCCCGCATGGGGTGATTGGCGTCTCCAAAGTGGGGATAATCGGGATGGTGCCAATCCAGCAGAGAGTAATAAAGGCCAACCCGGATTCCCGCCGCGCGGAAAGCGTCCAGATATTCCCGCACCAGATCCCGGCCACAGGGGGTGTTGGTGGATTTATAATCGGTGAGCTGACTGTCGAAAAGGCAGAACCCGTCATGATGCTTTGCGGTGAGCACCGCATATTTCATACCGGCCTGTTTGGCGGCTCTGGCCCATTTTTTCGGATCGTAATCCACCGGATTAAATTCCCGGAAAAACGGCTCATATTCCTCTACCGAAATCCGTTCATGGCTGCGTACCCATTCCCCTCTTGCCGGGATGGCATACAAGCCCCAATGGATGAACATACCAAACCGTTCTTTTACAAACCAGGATACCCGCTTTTCATATGCAGCGCGGTCAAACAAACGCTCGGACACTTTCTCAACCCCTTTTCTATTTTTACCGTGACAACGGCTTACAGGGACATAATACCAGTTTTACTCCCATGTATCAAGGAGAATTTGGTACATTTCTCATCATAAAATTCCAGTGTCCGGCAAAATATTTCATCCGCCTTCCAGCCCCCGCCGAAGGCTCTGTAAAATCTTTTTTTCCCTGCGGGATACCTGTACCTGTGTCATTCCCAGCAGTTTTGCAGTCTCATTTTGGGTTTTCCCCTGAAAGTAACGGCAGACAATCAAACTTCGGTCTTTGGGGGAAAGGCTTCCCATCACTTCCCGAAGCGCCAACAGATCGGTAATCCGTTCTTCCTGGGATTCCACCGGGATATCGATCTGGCTGCTCTGTCCGTCCTCCTCGTCGCTGCCGGTCAGCGACATGGCCGGGGCTGCTGCGCCGATAGCCTCCACAATATCCTCCACCGTCTCCCCCATACGCTCCGCCAGCTGATGTACCGTCGCTTCTTTGCCGTTTTGGGCATAGTACCGCTCCCGCTCCCGCATCACACGGATAGAGAGTTCTTTTAAAGTACGACTGACCTTCACCGTGCCGCCGTCCCGAAACAACCGGCGCATCTCCCCCAAAATTACGGGAACCGCATAGGTGGAAAACCGAACCCCACGACTCCAGTCAAAGGCATCGGTGGCTTTGATCAGGCCCATACAACCTGCCTGGAACAGATCTTCATACTCAATCCCCCGTCCCTGAAACCGATGGGCACAGGCATGGACCAATCCCATATTCTTTTGGATCATCTCCTCCCGCGCACAGGGCATCTCCTCTTTTGGGCAGGTTTGCTGCTGACAATCGGTCTGCTCAAGACGATCCATCTCCGGTTGTCTCAGTGACAGACATTCCATCTCCTTGACCATTTCCTCTCCAAAAAAATTCCATCGGTTACTGATCTTTCTGCGCATCCCGCAGGGCAATCCGTTTTTCCATGATAACGGTGGTACCCTTTCCCACCGTGGAGCGAACCTTCAGCCGGTCGGTGAAGGATTCCATCACGGCAAAACCCAGCCCTGCCCGCTCCCCGGTTGTGCAGGTGGTATACATGGGCTCCATCGCCTTGGCGATATCAGGAATTCCTTTTCCCTTGTCCTTCACCCGAATCACCACCCAGCCGTTCTCCCCAATGGCTGCTTCCACCGTAATCATCCCCACACAATCGGGGTATCCATGTACAATGCTGTTGGTCACCGCTTCTGAAACTGCGGTGCGGATATCCGAGATTTCCTCCACAGTCGGGTCCAGCTGAGCCAAAAAAGCCGAGACCGCCGTGCGCGCAAACGCCTCGTTGGCGGACCGGCTGGGAAAACGCAGTTTCATCTCGTTTTGATATTTCATGTCAAAATCCCTCTTTTGTCCTTTTGTTGTCATTGAGGTTTCCAAAGCGTGTCTGGAACCTAGCGCTTGCTCCTCTACTCCTTGGACAGCGCCATGGAATCGGATGGCTGTTCCTCTTTTAGTGCCTCTTGAACCTCTTCCGATGGTTGTCTGTGCGGTGGCGGGGTTGTGGTTTTACGGGGTCTGGATTCCTCCATCACCGCCAATTTATCCAAACCTGAGAGCCGCATTACCTTTTTGATATGGGAGGGCACACCGGTAACCCGTAGTTCTCCTCCCAGCTCCTGCATCAGACGATAACGTCCCATCACCAGTCCGATCCCTGAGCTGTCCATAAAGCTTACTTCCCGGAAATCCAGCACCAGCTTCAGGGGCTTCTGCCGAACGGCACAGCCGTCAATTTCCTCCCGCATCCCCTTAGCGGTATGATGATCGATCTCCCCGCTCAAAAAGGCGGTAACCTCTTCCCCTTGCGTCACAATACGCAACGACATTTTGATTCCTCCTTACACCGTTTAGGCGCAATTTTATATCATCTTCCACGCAAGAAATAATATCTTGTCCTCTGATTAAAATAAAAAACCTCTATCCATAAGGATAGAGGTTTTTCTCAAAAACGCGGCATGAATACCGCCGCCGAATCTCGTCTGTTTGAGGGGATTGGGGCAATTTGGACTCGAAAGATGGGTTATCCGCCCAAAATAGCGCTGCGCATATCGGTGGCAAGATACAGGGAACCGCAAATTACCACCACACCCTGTTCTCCCACCAACGACACTGCCCGCTCGTATGCGCTGCGAAATCCGTCTCCCAATTCCGTATGAGCACAATACGGCTGTGCCGACAAAACCAGTTCTTCCTTGGCAAGCGCCCGATACTCCAAACTGGGGGTCACAGCGATAAAGTAATCTGCATGGGAGGCAATCCGGGCGACTGCTTTGGTATAATCCTTATCCCGCATCATCCCCATAATCACCGCCAAAGGACGTTTGGTACCATCCTGCCGGGTTACCGCCAGTGCAATGACATCCTCCAGCGCCGCTGCTCCGTTGTCGTTATGGGCTCCATCCAGGATTACCAGCGGATTTTGCCCCAGCACCTCGGCCCTGGCGGGAAAACGGGTATCCCGAATTCCCTCCAGAATATGGTCATCGGTGATGGCAAAGCCCTTGGTGCGCAGCGCTTTTGCAGTTTCCACCACATTGATGGCGTTGCACACCTGATGCTCCCCCAACAGTGGGAGATCAATTTCCAGTCCGTCGTAGGAAAAACGGGTGCCCATAACGCTGCGGGAAAGCACCTGCGCCCCACGGCGGTTGCCCTGAATCAGTGTTGCACCGCAAACGGCGCACTTTTCCATAATGGCTCCCAGCGCTTCCGGATCCATCTGAGGATACGCGATCACAGCACAGTGTCCCTTGATGATGCCGGCTTTTTGGGTGGCGATGGCTTCCAAGGTATTCCCCAACATATTGGTATGGTCAAAGGCGATGTTGGCAAACACTGCCGCCAACGGCTCATGAATGATGTTGGTGCTGTCCCGCTCTCCGCCGATCCCCACCTCAAGGCAGACGATATCGCATTTTTGCTCACAAAAATACACAAACCCGATGGCGGTCACCACCTCAAACTGTACCGGTCCATCCCCCTCGGCATACATCTGATCGATCACCGGTTTGATTTTGGCTACCGTGCGTACCAGATCCTCCTTGGGGATCATCTTCCCGCCGATCTGGATACGCTCCCGGAATTCCAGCACATAGGGGGAGACAAACATACCCGCTTTGTAGCCGGCCTTGGTGAGAACGCTGTTGAGCATGGCGGTGGTGGAACCTTTTCCGTTGGTACCGGTGATGTGGATATACTTTAACTGGTCCTGTGGATTGCCCAAAAGCGCCATAAAACGCCGCATACGGGCAAGGCCTTTGATGTCGCTGCGATGCCGGATGTTGAGGATATAATCTACGGTTTGTTCAAAGTTCATTTCCTGAGTCTGTGACATTTTCCTCCCAGCCTTTCTGTTTTCATTCCAAGCGTATCGGTTGCCGGTACGGAGGGATGGAAATTTTTATGGTATCTCATGTTGGTCGTTTCGTGCGGGATAAAGTGGAAATTTTCATCCTGTGCTTGTACCGTTTCGCCCCAACCTCTCAGAGGGACGAGGCTGCTGGGGATGCGCTGAAAAAACGAATTTTTCCGTTTCTGAACCTAGATGGGGTCACTCTCGGACTAGCTTTCCAAAAGCAGCGTCCCGTAATCCGCAAGGGATACGCTCGTCTCGTCCTCTTGCCCGCTGTAGACCACCACGTCCAGCGCCACAAAATCGGGGGATACCTGGTTCCAATCGGTCACCGAAAACCATCCGTTTTCCCTGCGCACAAACCAGGTGTTTCCCTGGGGCTGACCGGTTCGTCCCTCGGTGTGCTCCAAACGCAAAGGTTGGGTGCGTATCAGCCAGTCATTCTCAGCGATGGGGATGCTTGTCTCCTGCTGCGGGATTTTCTCCCGATCCTCCCCCAAACCGATGATCCAAAAAGTGCTCTGATTGGCGATGGGCAGCTGGTTGGCCAGCTCCTCCATGGGATGGTTGCATAAAGTATACAGCACCTCATATGGGACCATCTGCTGGGTACCCTCCACCGTGATGTACCCCTGTTGACGGATCAGCTTTGCCTGTTGCTCATCCTCTTTTGTCAGCGTAAAGTGGAACCGCAGCGCCTGCTGCTGCTCATCCACCGCCAGAATCTCCAGATCTGCCGTGGTGAGCTGCCCCGCGCTGTCAAAAGCAAGGCGGTTGATCCGATCCACCCAAAGGGTTTTGGTATCTTTTCGATCGATCACCGCTGCCAGCTCATCGATCCCCTTAGCGGTGAGAAAGTGATCGGTGGTCATCTCCTGAATCTGCCAGTTGGAATATTCCCGATAGCTGTCCTGGGGATATAACATTCCAAACAGCCACTGACAAACCAGAATCGATACCAACACCACACCGGTTAAAATAAAAACCGACATCTTCTGCCAAAAAGTAGGTTGCTGCTGATGTTCCAAGGAAAATTTCTCTCCTTTCCTGCCTAAACACTCTATTTCTCCAGATATGTCCACAATTTCCTTCAAGATTGGGTAGAACAACAACGAGACATCAGTCTATATATACCATAAAAGGCCATGAAACACAACCATTGGACGGTACCCCGTCCAACAAAAATGACGCCCGCCTTTCGGCGGACGTCATAGGCCAACATAGTACGGATTTATTTGAGCAAAACAGCAATGCTCTCCTCAATCTTAGCAAGACGCTCCTGGGCGGTCGCCAAACGCTGCCGTTCATTTTCCACCAGATGGGCGGGTGCTTTGGCCACAAAGCCGGGATTGTTCAGCTTGTTCTGCACAAAGTCGATATCCTTCTGGCAGGAAGCTTTCTCTTTGTTGAGGCGGGCCAGCTCCTTCTCCTTGTCGATGAGTTCATCCATGGGGATAAAGATTCTGGCGCTGTCGGTGATTACCTGCACCGCCGAAGGCATATCAAAGCCGCTGCCGATCTCCACCTGGGAGGCGGAGGCCAGGCGGGTGAAGAAGGGGGCGCATTCCTCAAACACCTTGGGAGAGTCGGTCTCGATGTGAACGCTCGCCTTTTTGGAGGGCGGTACATTCATCTCGGCACGACGGTTGCGGATGGCCTTGATGGCATCCATCACCATGGTAAACTGGGCTTCCTCGGTCTTAAAGTTCAGTTCCTCGCTGTACTTAGGCCACTGGGAAACCATAATGCTCTCCCCTTCGTGAGGGAGCGCCTGCCAGATTTCCTCGGTGATAAAGGGCATAAAGGGATGCAGCAGCTTGAGGGTGTTGCTCATCACATACACCAGTATCTGACGGGCCGCCTTGGCAGTATCCCCGCCAGATTGCAAACGGGACTTGGTCAGCTCGATATACCAGTCGCAGAGAATATCCCAGATAAAGTCATAGATCTTCTGTACCGCGATACCCAGCTCAAACTTTTCCAGATTGTCGGTGGCTTCCCGCACCAGAGTATTATACTGGCTCAGCAGCCATTTATCCTCAATGGCAAGGGTGTCAGGCAACGCTACCTGCATCTCCTCGTCGGTCAGGTTCATCAGGATAAAGCGGGAGGCGTTCCACAGCTTGTTGGCAAAGTTGCGGCTGGCCCGAACCTTGGCGTCGGAATACCGCATATCGTTTCCTGGGCTGTTTCCGGTGGCAAGGGTCAGACGCAGGGCGTCGGCGCCAAACTCGTCAATGACTTCCAGCGGGTCCACACCGTTGCCCAAGGATTTGGACATCTTGCGTCCCTGCTCATCCCGCACCAGGCCATGAATCAGCACCGTATCAAAGGGGGTCTGTCCCATATGCTCCACACCGGAGAAGATCATTCTGGCCACCCAGAAGAAGATGATGTCATAACCGGTCACCAGAGTGCTGGTGGGATAGAAATGCTTCAGCTCCGGGGTTTCATCCGGCCATCCCAGCGTGGAGAAAGGCCAGAGAGCGGAGGAGAACCAGGTATCCAGCGTATCGGGGTCCTGCTCCATACGGCTGCTGCCGCATTTGGGACAGGTATGCACCGCCTCCTTGGAGACCACCGTCTCCCCACAATCGGCGCAGTAGTAGGCGGGAATCCGATGGCCCCACCACAGCTGACGGGAGATACACCAGTCTTTGACGTTCTCCATCCAGTTAAAGTAGATCTTCTCAAACCGCTCGGGGACAAACTTGGTTTTGCCTTCCCGCACCACCGCGTTGGCGGGAGCAGCCAGCGGCGCCATCTTCACAAACCACTGTTTGGAGATCATCGGCTCGATGGTGGTATGGCAGCGGTAGCAGGTGCCTACCTCATGGGTCAGCGGTTCCACCGATTTCAGTGCACCGCAGGCTTCCAGATCTGCCAAAATGGCTTTTCTGGCCTCCATGGTGGTCATCCCAGCGTATTTGCCGCAGTCCAAAACCTCAGGTTCATCCGCAGTGGCCTTTCCGCTGGCAAACAGTTCATCGGCAGCCGCTTTGTCCGCCGCACCGGTCATATGGCCGTCGTAGGTGAATACCCGCACGCCGGGCAGGTTGTGGCGTTTGCCCACTTCATAGTCGTTGGGGTCATGGGCCGGGGTGATCTTAACCACACCGGTACCCTTTTCCATATCGGCATGTTCGTCGCAGACGATGGGAATCTCTTTGTTTAACAGCGGCAAAATCACATGACAGCCGTGGAGATGAGCGTAACGGGGATCTTCCCCATTGATGGCAACGGCGGTATCGCCCAGCATCGTCTCAGGCCGGGTGGTGGCCAGCTCCAGATACTCTCCGGTCTCCTTCACCTGATAAAGCAGATGCCAGAAGTTGCCGTTTTGCGGTGCATATTCCACCTCAGCATCCGAGATGGAGGTATTACAATGAGGACACCAGTTAACCATCCGGTTGCCGCGATAGATCAGACCCTTATTGTAAAGGCGCAGGAACACCTCCTGTACCGCTTTGGAACACCCTTCATCCATGGTAAAACGTTCTCTCGCCCAGTCGCAGGAGGAACCCATCTTCTTCAGCTGCTGGATGATCCGTCCGCCATACTGTTCCTTCCATTTCCAAGCCCGCTCCAAAAAGGCTTCCCGGCCGATCTGCTCTTTGGTGATTCCCTCTTTGCGCATCGCCTCCACAATCTTGGCCTCGGTAGCGATGGAAGCATGGTCGGTGCCAGGCATCCAAAGAGCGTTATACCCCTGCATCCGGCGCCAACGAATCAGAATATCCTGCAGCGTATTGTCCAGCGCATGGCCCATATGCAGCTGCCCGGTGATGTTGGGCGGTGGGATCACAATGGTATAAGGAGTTTTATCCGGCTCTACTTCCGCGTGAAAGTAGTTGCCCTTGAGCCAAAAATCATAAATCCGGTCTTCCACCTGTTTGGGGTCATAAACCTTTTCCAGTTCTTTTCGCATCTGGTACGCTTCCTTTCTCGATGGATATTTGGGGAGAGAAGATCGATGCCATATCAGCGCCCAAAAAGAAAAGTCCTTTCGTCTCCCCCGGCGCTCTGGCCGTAAGAGACGAAAGGACAAAATCATTTTCCCTTCGCGGTACCACTCTTATTCATCCGAAACCGGATGCACTCATCGGGCACTGGAACAATCCAATCCCCTGCCGCTGTAACGGATGGCTCCCGTCTTTGCTTACCGGCTACAGTATATTTTTACCGGCCTTGGGCAAAACCACTCCGGGGCGACTTCCGCCTTTCTCCCACACCGTTTTGCACCGGACAACGGCTCTCTGCAGCGGGATATGGAAGCCTTACGGCCTCCGGCATACTATTCCCCATCCACGTGTTTGTTCTTTATCAATATAGCACGATGGAAAGGGATTTGTCAATGGGCAAGGGAACCAATGAAAGGCAAAAACATTGTTAGAGTCATAAAACGGTTTACAGTCAACATGTATCAGAATTGCTCCTCCCCTGTACGAACATCGGAACATCGAGCGGATATTTTGTAATACCAAACACTATATCGATCCATTGACAGCATCCGGCCTTACCAATCAAAGGAAATGCCGCTTTCCCTTTTCAATATTTGACTCAACCTTTTTTATCCTATATTCGCCTGGGTAGGATTCTTCCTCACTGTTTTGGGGCCGTCCCTCCTCAAAAAACCTCAAAGAATGCCATTGCCATCCAGCCATTTCCACAGTAGATGCCGGAAGCACCCGTCATCCAAACAGGAATTCGCACAGCGGCTTTCCGGTATGGTAGCAGATGCAAATTCTGCTACTGCACCTTCATCCGAAACGACCACCTTTTGCCGCAAAAGCAGTCGTCTGTCTCAGCTATACCCATCGAGCCCTGCCATTTCAATCTCCCGTCCGTCCTTTATCCAAATCAGCATAATGCTTTCCTAATAATAGGATAACATATCATTTCTTCCGGAGAAATCCAACTGAGCCGACACGTTGAATTTCTCGGTGAGAGACAAGATCTCCCATGGTTCTTCCGCAAAGGAATGTAATAAACCGTCATCTGTTCTGATCCAAATTGGGAACCAGATAACACAAACTGGAAACTTTGCGATTGGGACAATTCGACGCCGGTAGCAAAACTGGCGAGTGCTGTAAGTTTTTGCAAACTCCTCCAGCTCAGCATATTTGGGGGCGAGAATTTGTTCGCTTCTCTCTGCCCGGTCTCCGGCCTGCTTATCCGGCACATATCCTGCTTTGTCGCTTTCCACATCACCAACCCACAACCAAAATGCTTGACGACATTATCAGCAGCCATAAAATACCAGATAGCAGTACCTTTTCATCTTCCTGACCTCTCCTTTGTTTTCTCTGCCGCGCATTTTTGCAGCAAAACTTCAAAAATCTCCTTTCCATCCTATATAACCCTCCATCTTATTTAAACGCAACATCATTCGACAAATAACATCCAAAAGTTTTCCACGTTCTCATGTATAAACCGCCGAAAAAATACAACAATCCCCTCCCAACAGATCTATGAACCGCCCCATAAAATAAAAAAGAGGCCTTCCCGTCATGGGAAAGCCTCCGATACCGGATCACCCTCACAGTGTTCTTTTCACCCACTACAGCGCCTCCCGCTTTTCCGGCAGCCTGGATATTCCTGTAAGGTCACTAGGCTGTGGGACGGTGATGACAATCCGCTGGGGGTGTTCTTGACCCGGCACAGGGATCTCCACCATCACATACCCCCCTGCCGCAGCATATACCGTTACTCCGTCGGGTAACCGCAGGGAGACATGGGAAAAGGCTTCAGCCTGCGGCATCATCAGCCGCAGGGTGTCCTGAGAACCGCGGAGAGGGATCAGCGCAGAAGTTTCGCCGGCAGGCGGGCAAGTGGGCAAATCATAACCTCTCTCCCCCAGAAGCCGCAGTGAGCGCTGTGCCGAAGCCCCTCTCTCCGGCAGTCCGGAAGCTTCCGGTGTCTGTCCCTGTCCTCCCTGACAGAGCAGCAGCGCCCAAAACAGCGCCAGGACACAGATTGCGCCCGCCAGCATTTTCCACATCCCATTCATCCTTCCACGTTCCTCTCCCAAAATTCGGTTCTATTGATATAACCGTTTTTTAGAAGAAAATGCGACAGGAAAATGCGAAAAAAAGTTACAAAGTTTTTGATAAAATTTTATGCATTTTTGTTCCAGTATCCATATCTTTGGCCAGATCATTTCTCCGGATAGGGATTGCCCTCCACATCGGTCCATTGGTTGTACATCAGGCCAATGGCAAAACTATAAGGAGTCTTTTTGCCCTCGGCCGGATTGAAAGATACAGAACAGGTAAGGCTGGTAAAATAATCCTCCCCCTCTACGATCCAGCGGTTGGACTGGGTCGTGCAGTTTAGCACCTGGTTACTCTGGGAGGTATCCGGTTCCCCATAGGTTTCCTTCAGCAGCGCCAGCACATTCTCCACATCCTGCTCCTCATCGGTATTGAATCCCCAGGTGATCGCCCAAAGCCCGCCATTGAGGAACTGCAAATCACACCCCACGTCCAGCCCATAGATACTGCCCACTGGTTTTTCCGGAAAATAGTAGGTGGGGATCAAATCCTCACGGCCGTAAACGTAAACACTGTTCTGTGTCTCGTTGGGTTCCCCCAGAGAGATTCCCAGAACCTCCTGCGCCTGCTCCGGCGTACTGCCAAAAGGAAGGCCCGGATAGGCAAAATGGCCGGTATCGTCCTTGAGTTGTTTGAAAAAATCATCGCTGACCGGCTGTTTGCTGCATCCCAGCAGACCCAAGCACAGCACGGCGCAGAACATTATGACAATCGATAATCGGCGATGATGGTTATGCGGTACATTTATCTTTTTCATCGTATATCTTCCTTTCCTCTGTGGCAACTGAAGTCTGTCAATAACAGGCAAGGAAACCGATACTGGAAACTATGGATCACAGAATACATCGATCACAAACCGATAGGTGTCCGGCCTGCGCCGAAACCAGATGACCTCCTCTTTTTCCGGGTCGGTATAGAGGGAGCAGGTCAGGGTGGTGGGGCGCTCCCCCTGCGACGTCCAGCGGTATCTCTCCACCTCCAGCGCCCCTTCGGTCCCGGTGGTGCTCTCAGGCTCCCCGTAGCTTTCCAGCAGCACCTTCAAAGCCCGTTTCAATCCCCTTTGTCGCCGCTCTCAAATTCCCACTGCACAGCAAACAACTGCTGCTGACGAAACCATACAGTGACATAGGAATTGTGGTTGTAAATGCTAAAGACCGACTGCTTATGGTCATAGAAATCCCCCTGGATCTCCGCTTCACCATAAACCCCCGGCGTCAGATTGTCCTCATCCAGCGTCATATATCCAATGATGATGCCGGTATATCGAAGATCGCTGCCAAAAGGCAGCTCGGGATAGGAAAAGTTTCCGTCTGCATCCCGAAACCGGCGCAGAAAATCATCTTCCCCAAAGTTTACGTTGTTAAAAAGCCAGAGCAGCAGCGCCAGCCCTATCACCAGCAGCCCCATGGAAACCGGCGGGGAAGAAAGCCAAAGACGAAATCGCCGCATCTTTCATCGCTCCTTCTATCTTCTTCGGGAAATGTTTCTGTTTTCATTCTCATTGTATCATAATTTTTAACAAATAGAAATAGAAAAGTAATTTTTTCTGTGACGATATTTTTTCCGTTATTTTGTGGCATCTGCCCTGTTTGCAATGACAAAAAATCAAATTCCCCGGCCATCATCAGGCAGCCGGGGAATCTTTCCGCTATTTGATCAAACCTTTTAGAATATTCTGTTTCATGACGCTTCTTCATTGAGCGGTGTATCTCCCATAAAGGTCTTTTCTCCATCCGCAAACAGCAGTGTCAACCGCATTTCCTCCTCTCCTGTCAGAGAATAGCCCAGCGTACAGCTATCGGACGCATCGTCAAAAGGCAGCCGTACCGACCAGTATGGGCGAAGAACAATCTCATGGCTGTCCCACCGGGAATCCACAAAATACAGCGCTTTGTTCTCCCCGTTTTTCAGCTGCATGGTTAGCTGAAAATTCTCCCCATCCGAGAAGGTCTGTAGCTGCACATCTTCCAGGCGTACCGGAAAACCAATCACAAAAACTTTGATCAGAAGAAATATCAATGCCAAAAATATACCGCTTCCCACGAGGATTGCTCTGTGCCGCCGTTTCAGCTTTTTCAGAAAATCCAGTTTTCGAGGAATTTCTGCTTTGGGGATTTCCGATAGCTTTCCCCGCATTTCATCCAAATATTGGCGACACTCCGGACAGTTTTTCAGATGCTGCTGCAGTTCCTCCACGCTTTCAGCGCTGGCAAGGCCGTCAATATACAGCGGCATCAAATCTTTTATGATTTCACATTTCATCCTGCTCTTTCCTCCTTTGCCGAAGCTTTTGTTTGCCTCTGTAAAAGGTAACTCTGGCCCAGTTCTCGTCCCGCTCCATCAGCTCTCCAATCTCCCGAAAGGTAAAGTTTCCCGTCAGCCGTAGGTAGATCACTTCCCGCATAGGCTCTTCCAACTTATGAATGGCACGAAACAACGCCCGCGCTTCCTCACTGGTTTCGGCGGCTGCCTCCACATTGGCAGAAAGATCCGGTTGCTGCCATAGTTCCTGTTCACTTTCGGTTTCATACTGTTTGCGGCGTTTTCGTTTGCGCAGCTCCTGAAACCACAAATGCTTTCCGATTTGGCACAGCCATACAGAAATTTTGCAGCTTGCGTCATACCGCTTCACCGAACGTACCGCCTGATAAAAAGTTTCCTGGGTCAGTTCCTCCGCCAATGCCTCATCATGGCAAAGGCTGAACAGATATCGATACACCTGCTGGGCATATTGCCGGTACACCTCCTCCATATTCTGTTCCATCTGTGGTTCTCCCTCCCTGTATTTTCGCCTTACATCTCCTATATCCCAAACACTGGCATAACGTTACCATCCTGTCCCAATTTTCTGCACGTTGGATATCGCGCAAAAAAAGGTGCGCCGCCACAGCTTGATATGCTCCCTTCTAGGTAGA
>DBQB01000015.1 GCA_002305685.1 Ruminococcaceae bacterium UBA1405 | reverse complement strand
CTCTTTGCCCACTTCCTCCAGCGTTCTGGAACGGCCGTCCTCCAAACCGAAGCGCAGCCGCAACACCTTTTCTTCTCTGGGGGTCAGGGTCTGAAGCACCTCCGCCAGCTGTTCCTTGAGCAGGGTGTGGGAAGCGGCTTCCGCCGGGGCAGGGGCATCCTCGTCGGGGATGAAATCTCCCAGATGGCTGTCCTCCTCCTCGCCGATGGGGGTTTCCAGCGACACCGGCTCCTGGGCTACCCGCATAATCTCCCGCACCTTCTCCGCGGGCATATCCAGCTCCTGGGCAATCTCCTCGGCGGTGGGCTCATGTCCATTTTTGTGCAGCAGCTGGGAGCTGACCTTCTTCACCTTGTTGATGGTCTCCACCATATGCACCGGGATACGGATGGTACGCGCCTGATCCGCAATGGCTCTGGTGATGGCCTGACGGATCCACCAGGTAGCGTAGGTGGAAAACTTGAATCCTTTGGTGTGGTCAAACTTTTCCACCGCCTTAATCAGGCCCAGATTTCCCTCCTGGATCAGATCCAGAAACTGCATTCCCCGGCCGACATACCGTTTGGCGATGCTCACCACCAGACGCAGGTTGGCCTCCGCCAGACGCTTCTGCGCCTGAGGATCGCCCTGCGCCATCCGGGTGGCCAGCTCTACCTCCTCCTCGGAGGTCAGCAGCGGAACCCGCCCAATCTCCTTGAGGTAAACCTTTACCGGGTCGTCGATGCTGATGCCCTCGGCGGAGAGAGCGCTCTCCAGATCCTGGGCATCGATGACATTCATATCCTCCTCCGCATCCATCGAAGCGGCAAACTCGTCCACTACCTCGATGTTGCAGGCTTCCAGTGTGTCATAGAGTTTATCCAGCTGATCGCTGTCAAAATCCATCTCATCCAGCACATCGCTGATCTCCTTGGTGGTCAGCCGGCCTTTGCGTTTGCCCTGCTCGATGAGTTCGCGCATCATTGTTTTTTTATCCTGGTTTGCCATGTTGTTATTTCCCCCTAATTCTGCGCGCCGCAAAAGCTATGTACAGAGCTTTGCCCTGCTCCCGCGGCCCGCGTATCCATAACGTTCGCCCCAAAATTTGAGGACAAACGGTTACTTTGATTTTTGTATTGACGCTTTGGTATCTATCTCTATCTCTATCTCTTCCCTGCCGTCAGCGACGCCATATATTCCCGGAACTGCTCATCGTCCATGGCGCCGATCTGCTGGGGAGTCGGTTTATTTTGGTTTTGCAGCAGCACATCGATATAATCGTCGGTCTCCTGCTGGGTGGATTTGATCCCGGAGGCATCCAAAAGGATGCGGGAGAGCTGGGACATCTGCTCCGGTTCCAGTTCCCCGGAGAGGGACGGCATATCCACCGGCAGATTCTGCTCCAAACGCCGGTATATCACCTGGGCAATGGTACGGTTGAGATCGGTGACAAACTGCTCCGGCTGTATCCTGGCTGCAATATGGCGGAAATAATCGGGATTGCGGATCAGCACCCCCAACAGTTTATCCTCCGCCACAGCACATTTCATATTGTTTCGCCGCTGCAATTCATTTATACCGCCCGGGTTTGTCCCGTTGCCTTTTATGGCATAAATCCGCAGGTCAGCGTCCTCTTTTCGATTGCGGGAGCGGGTCATCCGCTTTTGCAGCGAAGCCACCTGCGCCCCCAATATATCTTTGGAAATCCCCAAATCCAGCGCCACCCGGGACTGATACACATCCCGCTCGATGGGGTTGGGAATCTCCGCCAAAAACGCCGCCAGCTCCTTGAGACAGTTCATCCGGCCATCATCGGTATCGGTATCGTATTTTTCCCGGATGCGGGCGATGGCAAACTCGGTTGCGTTGGAACTTCCCTCCAACAGCATCCGAAACCGCTGCGCCCCGAATTTTTTGATAAACTCATCCGGGTCCTTGGCGTCCGGGATGTGAATCACCTTGATTTTCATCCCAATTTGGGACAGTAGCTCAATTCCCCGCCGGGTGGCCTTCTGTCCGGCCTCGTCGGCGTCGTAGGAGAGCAGTACCTGATCGGTATACTGGCTGAGCAGACGGCACTGTTCCGGGGTCAGCGCTGTTCCCAGGGTAGCCACAGCATTGTCAAAGCCTGCCTGATGCTGTGCAATGACATCCATATAGCCCTCACATAATATGATGCCTTTTTCTTTGGACGCCTTGGCGAAATTCAGTGCAAAAAGATTGCGGCTCTTTTTGAACACCGGGGTATCGGGAGAGTTGAGGTATTTGGGGCCGCTTTCCTCCCCCAGTTTTCGTCCGCCGAAGCCGATGACGTTGCCCCGCAGATCGATGATGGGGAACATGACCCGCCCGCGAAACATATCGAAAACCGATCCGTTTCGCCCTTTGCTGACCACCGCCGCTGAAAGCATCTCCTCGTCGGTGAATCCTTGGCTGCGAAGCTGTTTTGCCAGTGTGTCCCAACCAGGCATGGAATAACCCAGCCCAAACCGGCGGATGGTTTTATCGCTGAGGCCCCGCTGCCGCAGATATCGAAGCCCTTCCCTGCCGCCGGGGGAGGTAAGATTTTCATAAAAAATCCGGGCCGTCTGCCGGTTGATCTCCAAAATACGCATCTTCATCCGTGCGGAACCGTCGTCCCGCACGTCCTCCGGCATGGCCAGCCCAGCCCGCTGGGCCAAAAATCGAAGCGCCTCCACATACTCCAGATTTTCAATCCGACGTATGAAGGTCACCACATCCCCGCCGGCGCCGCAGCCAAAACAGTAAAAGGACTGGGTGTCCGGATAGACGTGAAAGGACGGCGTCTTTTCGGAATGGAAAGGACAGAGCCCGGAATGGGTCTTTCCCCGATGGCGCAGCGCCACATAGGAGGAAACCACATCCACAATATCGCTGTGGTATTTCAGTTCCTGGATAAATTCTTCCGGTATCATCCTTTCCACCTCCTCACAAATTTATTTGATATCCCAAAATTTAGGCAAAAACAACCGCTCAAATTCCGCCACCGCAAAATGGTCGCTCATCCCGGAAAGATAATCACAGATGGCGACGCTCTTACCCTCCCGCTGCATGATATGAAGGTACAGCGGCGCAAGCTGCTGCGGATACTGGTAGTAATGTTCATATAACATTCGGAGTACCTGCTGCGCCTTCCCCTCCTCCTTTTTGACCGAAGGATTGAGATATACTTCCCGGTACATAAAGGCTTTGAGCTTGTCAAAGGCTTCCTGCACCGAAGGTTCCATGAGAATATCTCCCGCCTTTGCACTCTGCTCCACCACCGAGCGCACCAATGTGGTGATCCGGCTGGATTTCCCCCGGCCCAGCCGGTAACGAACGTCGTAGGGAATCTCCTCCTCCTGCAAAACGCCGGCACGGCAGGCATCCTCAATATCGTGGTTGAGATAGGCGATCTTATCGGAAAGGCGAACCACCTTTCCTTCCAGCGTGTTTGGGGCAGGCGCTTCGGTGGTATGCCCGGCAATGCCGTTTTTTACCTCCCAGGTCAGGTTTAACCCTTCCCCGTCCCGTTCCAGCACCGTCACCACCCGTATGCTTTGCAGATAGTGGCGAAACCCGCCGGGAGCCAGCTGGTTGAGCACCGCTTCCCCCGCATGGCCAAAGGGAGTATGTCCCAGGTCGTGGCCCAGGGCGATGGCCTCCACAAGGTCCTCATTGAGACGAAGCGCCCGGGCAATGGTCCGGGCAATCTGGTTTACCTCCAGGGTATGGGTTAACCGGGTTCGGTAATGATCCCCCACCGGGGTCAAAAACACCTGGGTCTTGTCCTTAAGCCGCCGAAAAGCGTTGCAATGGATGATCCGGTCCCGGTCCCGCTGATAATCGGTACGGATGGTACAGGGCGTTTCCGGGCGTTCCCGTCCCCGGGAGGCATCGGAAAAGGCTGCGTTGGGGCTGAGAAACTGGTGTTCCAACCGCTCGCTTTGTTGGCGAATGGAAAAGTCTGACTGCTGCATCCCCATCCCTCCGTCCCTATTTGATCAAAAGTAACCGGTTTCACAGCACTCGACAAGCGGGATGGAAAAATATCCCGTTTTCCCATTTTGCCGCCCGTTTCGCTGTTCTAACTATATATTACTGTCTTCTCCCGAAAAATCCTTCTTCCCCGGCAAAGAAATTTTCCCCATTCCCTGTCAAACCGCAAGCTGCTAAGCCGCTTTGATGGTTGACCTGACAAAATCCAAGTTATATACTCGAAAATGAAACAAGTTTTGTTTCCGCCAAACATCAGGAAAGGAGAATCATCTTGCATTTTCATATCAGAACTGCGCTACCCAGCGATTATCCTGCGATTTACCATCTCAACAAAGAAGAGATGGGCTATGACTATCCTTTGGAAGAGACAAAAGCTAAGCTTGCAGCGCTGCTCCAGCAAGAGGGCGATCAGATTTTTGTGGCGGTGGCAGACGGCTTGGTTGTGGGCTATCTGCACCTGAGAGACTACGATGTCCTCTATGCGCCGCATATGAAGAATGTGATGGGAATCGCCGTCTCCTCCCGTTATAAAAGGATGGGTATTGGCAGAGCTTTGTTGGAAACGGGGGAAAAATGGGCGATCCAAAACGGCGCAAAGGCCATCCGCCTGGTATCCGGAGAAGAAAGGACCGGTGCACACGCATTTTATCGCCGTTGTGGCTACACCAGCAACAAATCGCAGATCAACTTTAAAAAATATTTGTAAGCTATAAGCATTGCGCGATTTCTCCGCATTCTTTCTCATATCCCACCAGTCCCAAAATAAAACAGGCCCCGCCCAATTTCACGGCAAAAGGTTTTGCTGCAACCTTTCACCGCGAAAAAAGGCGGGGCCTGTTTCCATTATCTTATGATTCTCCAAAATTTTGTAGCCGAGACTGGGCGATCAGCGACTGCACCGTCATACTCTCCCAATCGTCGTTATCATAGTAGGCGTGAATCTGCATCCGCTCCAGATAGTCCTCCAGCTCCTGGCGTATCACAGGGTCATCCGTCTGCTGGTACAGCTCTTGCGCCGGGGATATTCCGCCGTAACCACAGTCATACAAAAACTCCATGGACAGGTTGGGCAGGCTTCCCTCCTGGTACCGCCGCAGATTGTATCCGGCTACCAGCCCTCCTACATCGGTCAGGCAAAGCAGCACAAACATCACCGAACCCAGCACCGCGATCCCTCGGACAATGGAAAAATGCTTAAACTGCAACATCATCACCAGCACGCAGCAAAGCCCCATAAAGATCATAAACCAGCTGGGCAGCACCCGGCGCACCGACAGTCCGTAAGCGTCCACATACAGCGCCATCTTGCTCATGGCGGTAGCCAGCAACAACAGCGTCATCACCGATATCGCCAGATTGAGCAGCCGCAGCATTCCGCTTTCCCGGCCGGACTTTTTGGAAAGGCATCCGGCAGCCAGCAGCAGCACCCCATTGAAGGCAGCCACCGCGCAGAGCTCAAAAAATCCGGCCCGGGCATACTCGGCGTAACTCTCATACGCTCCAGGGAACTGTCCCGCCAAAGCGGCAAAGAGATAGCCAAACTGAAGCCCGATGAACACCAGATACACCACTCCCACCATCACCAGCACCGTATATACGCTCACGTCCGGAATCATACGGAAGCTTCCGGCGGTTTTTTCCAGTCCCTGACGGTCCACCTGGGTCCGCCGTCTATGGATACTTCCGCCTACCAGCCCAAACAGATAGCATCCCACCGGGATGGCAAAGAGGGCATACAGCAATATCGAGAAGAGATTGCCCACCAAATCCTGAATCACCTGCCCAATGAGCTGAGCAAACCCTCTGTCCGCATCGATGAGCAGCGGCAGTACAATCCCCAAGACCGGAATACACAGCACCAACCCGATGAGCACCGCCACCAGATTTTTTCCCTGGCGCAGTTTGACCAGCCATTGCCGCATGGAGAGGAACATACAGCCGAAATTTCCGAAGGGAAGCTTTACAAATCCCCGGAAAACATCCAAAACCATCCAGTTTCCGGTTCTGCCCTGCACCAGCACACCGGCGGCGCTGAGCACCCAGTATACGGCGCATCCCAACAAAAACGCCATCTGAATCAGCCAGTATCCATTTTCCCGGTCATCTCCCCACAGCACATACCCGGCAGCACAGCAGCAAAGCATGGCAAGCCAAAACCAACTGGTTTTGGCAGGTTTTAATTTTTTGCGCCTTAGATACCACAACACCGCCGCCACATACACCAGCGTGAAGGCGCCCATACGAAATCCACTGCCAAAGATCACCCACCAGCGCAAAAACAAAAATCCCAAAATCCAGAAGATGGCGGCAAAAACTCCGTCGGTTTTATCAGCCACAAAATCCGGCGCCGGCGCTTTATGCCGCTGCACAGGGGCAGTGGTATTACCATTGGGTTTATTGGCCTTATTTTCCTGTGGCTGCCATCCTGACGCGGATGGGAAAGGCTTCCCCTGCTTTTGCGCCCAGGCCTCCTTGGAATACGGGGACAGAGGACGAGGAGAGGGCTCGGGCCGGGATTCCCAGGAACCTTTGGGATCTTCCTTCGGTACCGACGCAGGCTGGGTGTCCTCATGACGGTACTGTGTCCCGTTCTCCTTTTCAAAACGGTCGCTCATCGTTTCACCATTCCTTTCCACTGACAGTTGTTGACAGAAGGTCCTCATCGTTCTGATTTTCCTCGTAGGCCAAAATATCTCCAGGCTGGCATTGCAGCTCCCGGCAGATGGCTTCCAAGGTGGTAAACCGAATGGCCTTGGCGCGGTTGTTTTTCAAAATGGAGAGATTGGCCGAGGTAATGCCTACCCGCTGGGCCAGCTCTCCGGCGGATATCTTCCGCTTGGCCATCATCACATCCAAATTGACGATAATCGGCATCTTGCAGCCCCCTTTATATGGTAAAATCCGATTCTTCTTTCAGCTCCACCGCTTTTTCCAGCACGTTTTTCACCACCCGCACGATGATCCCCACAAACGCCGCGGCAAAAGCCACCACCCCAAAGGGGAGATAGTACAGCATCGAGGCAAGGCAGATGATCCCGCCCAGAATACAGCACCAGGATATCACCCGCAGCCCCTGGACATTTTCCGGGACGAACACCCGATCCCGGCTGATCCGCATGAGAATCCGGTAAAGGGCGCAGAGCATCATAAGCGCCGGGATAGCTCCGCCGTACAGCGTCAGATAAAAGAGGATTTCCCGTCCCTGCAAATCCATCCGGCTGATGGAAATGACATACCGGACCATCCATGGCGCCGTTGCCGCACCGATAAAAATCAGCACCACAAAAAGGATTACGCCAAATTTTGAAAGCTTAATGGATTTCTGATGATCCCACATATCCATTCTCCTTTTCCTTTTTCTGATGCTATGATACCACATGATTCACTGAATTGCAATATAAATTTATCGAATTTCAATATAAAATATATGAGTTTCGATATTTCGGCAAAATACAGCCATACCCCACGCAAAACAAAAAAATCTCCCTGGAAACCCCTTTTCGGAAAAGAGGTTTCCAGGGAGATATTGGCGAAGAAATTATTTTTTCTCCAGGTTCTTTGCAAAGCTATCTTTGAGGGTAACAATGCGGTTGAAAACGCCGGGATGTTTGGTATCCACACAGAAATAACCCATCCGCACAAACTGATACCGCTCTCCGGGCTGAGCGTCCTTGAGGCATTCCTCCAGCTTGGCGTTTTTGAGCACCTGCTCCGAGTTGGGATTGAGGTAATCCTTATAGGTTTTATCCTCGGGGATATCGTTTACATTTTCCAGCGTAAAGAGGTTATCATACAGATGGATTTCGGCATCTACTGCATGATCGCAGGAAACCCAGTGAATGGTCCCCTTAACCTTGCGACCATCGATGGGTTTGTTGTTGCCGGTTTCCAGATCGGCGGAGCAGCGCAGCTCCACCACCTCGCCCTTCTCATCCTTGATGACCTCATCGCAGCGAACGATGTAGGCACCCATCAGGCGCACCTCGCCGCCGGGTTTGAGCCGCTGATATTTGGGCGGAGGAACCTCGGTGAAATCGCTTTTCTCAATCCAGACGGTGTTGGTAAAGGCCACCTTGCGGGTACCGGCCGCAGCGTCCAGAGGATTGTTGGCAATCTCAAAATATTCCACCTTATCGGCGGGGTAGTTGGTGATGGTCACCTTGAGAGGCTCGGTGACGGCAATCCGGCGCAGCGCCGTGGAGTCCAGCTCGGTGCGGATGCAGTATTCCAGCAGACGGCTGTCCACCAGAGAATCGGTCTTGGCCACCCCTGCACGATTGATAAACTCATGGATGGAGGAGGGGGTATATCCTCTGCGGCGCAGACCGCACAGGGTAGGCATACGGGGATCGTCCCAACCGTCCACCAGCCCGGTCTCCACCAGCTCCCGCAGATACCGCTTGCTCATGACGGTGTTGGTCATATTCAGCCGGGCAAACTCCCTCTGCTTGGGTTTGGGATCAAATTCCAGGTTGTTGACCACCCACTCATACAAGGGGCGATGGTTTTCAAACTCCAGCGAGCACATGGAATGGGTGATTCCCTCCAGTGCGTCCTGAATGGGATGGGCATAATCGTACAGCGGATAGATGCACCATTTATCCCCCTGCCGGTGATGATGGGTATGCAAAATCCGGTAGATGGCCGGGTCACGCATATTCATGTTGGGGGAGGACATATCGATTTTGGCCCGCAGCGTCTTGCTGCCGTCGGGATATTTGCCGTCCCGCATCTCCCGGAACAATCTGAGGTTCTCCTCAGGGGTACGGTCGCGGTAGGGGCTGGGGGTGCCGGGATGGGTCAGATCGCCGCGATACTGGCGCATCTGTTCGGCGGAGAGATCGCAAACATAGGCTTTTCCCGCCAAAATCAGTTTTTCGGTAAGCTCATAGGTTTTCTCAAAATAGTCAGATCCGTAGAAGATGCCGCCGTTGGGTTCCTCTCCAATCAGCCATTTGATATCCCGCTCGATTGCCTGCACATACTCGTCGTCTTCCCGCACCGGATTGGTATCGTCAAAACGCAGGTTAAACTTGCCGTTATAGGCGTGGGCGATTCCCCAGTTGATGATGATCGCCTTCGCGCTTCCAATATGCAGATAACCGTTGGGTTCCGGCGGAAAACGGGTATGGATCTGCTGAACGACACCCTCCGCCAGATCGGCGTCTATGATTTCCGTCAAGAAATTACTGGGTTTCTCTTCCATACTCTCACTCCATTTCAAAAAGAGCGGCTGCCTTGCAGCCGGTCTGTATCATTTTAAGCAGCGCCTCGTAAGCGCTTTTTCCACCCAATGCCGGATTTCATCCGGCAGGGCTTGTGCTTGGATTATTGTACCCCATTTTTTACCGATTTTCAATATTTTTGGTCCCAAAAGCCGCAAATATGCAAAATCCCCCGTATTTTCGCCTGAAAATACGGGAAAAGCAGCGCCGTCTCACCTTATCCCAGAGGGATATCCGCATAGCATTCCCGCTCAATCTCAGGGGTCACCACCCCAAAGGTCAGGTCGGTCAGCTCCTTTTGAAAGGCATCGTACAGCTCCGCCGCAATCAGCAGCCGCAGCGTTACATTGACTCCAAAATCGGTATCCTGGATCTGGACATGGTATTTGGGAAGCATATAGTTGATCTTTCCGTACAGGTTATAGTCAAACGCCATACAGATGTGGTATCCCAGGCGCATCTCCATAATCCCTGCTGCATCCACAGCAATCTTGGCGCCATGGGAGTAGGCCCGCAGCAGCCCGCCGCCCCCCAACAGGATTCCGCCAAAATAGCGGGTAACCACCACCACAAGATCGGTGAGCTGTTCCTTTTTGAGCACCTCCAGCGCCGGGATACCGGCGGTTCCCTGAGGTTCTCCATCGTCGGAAAAACGCTGGATATTGCCTTCCCGCAGAATATAAGCATAAACGTTGTGGTTGGCGTCCCAGTACTGGCTCTTTTTGGCTGCGATAAAGTCCAGCGCCTGCTGCTCGGTGGTCACCGGCAGGGCGTGTCCGATAAACCGGGAGCGCTTCTCCACAAATTCTGCTTGTCCTTCGCCGCGTATGGTCCGATACATCTTACCGCCTCCTTGTCCGATTAAAAAAAGCGGTACAAAGATCACAAAGGAATCTTTGCACCGCCATGACAAGTCTGAAAAAAGGCTTGCCTTACATACCAAAGCGCTTTTTGAAACGATCCACACGACCGCCGCTGTCAACCAGTTTCTGTCTACCGGTAAAGAACGGATGGCACTTGGAACAAATTTCCACTCTGATATTCTCCTTGGTGGAACGAGTCTCTATAACTTCGCCGCAAGCACAGGTGATGGTAGTGGGCTTGTAGCTGGGATGGATTCCCTGTTTCATCGTCAGTCACCTCTTTCAAATCAAGAATTCCACATAACAGTATGATGTTATCATATTACGGAGAAAAAAGCAAGTGGTTTTTTGCCGGTATCCCGGTAATTTCCGCATTTTTCCTGGGCTTTTTGCGATACCGGCCATAAGCAAAAAAACAGCAAACCGTTTTCGGTTCAAACCTGGGCGACAAACCTCTGGAAACCGGCCAATCCGGCTTCATCACGCCCAAAGACGCCGCACTGCTCCAAGATGGCGGCGTATACCAAACCAATCTCCTGCTGCAAAATTTGGTCTACCGAGTCCTCCCGGAGCTGTCCCCGGTACTTTACCAGCAGCTGATCGATCCACTCCCTGTGTGCCGCCAGCGGATGCTGTGCAGGGATGGAGCGGCCGTCACGCAGGAATTCCCGCATACCCTCCATCTCGTTTTTGAGCCGGGCGGGCAGCACCGCCAGCCCCATCACCTCAATCAGGCCGATGTTTTCCTTTTTGATATGATGGTACTCGGGATGGGGATGATAGATTCCCAGGGGGAACTGCTCGGTGGTACGGTTGTTGCGCAGCACCAGATCCAGCTCATACGCGCCGTCCCGCATCCGGGCGATGGGGGTGATGGTGTTATGGGGGGTTACGGTGCCGTCCGGCTGGGTGGTGGAGGCAAGAATGCCGCAGGACGCATCGGAATACCCCCGCCAGGAACACAAAATCCGGTCAGCCAACTTCACCAGCTGCGCCGGGTCGGCTGCGCGAAGGCGCAGTACCGACATGGGCCATTTCACGATACCCGCCTGCACCGCTTCAAATCCGGCAAAGGTCACCGGGCGCTCCACCGGCGCTTTCTCCATGGCAAAGGTATAGCATCCCCCCTGAAAATGGTCGTGGGTCAAAATAGAACCCCCCACAATGGGCAGGTCGGCATTGGAACCGATAAAATAATGGGGGAACTGCCCCACGAAATCCAGCAGCCGCACAAAGGTTTCCCGGCAGATCTTCATGGGGATATGCTGATCCTGGAACACAATGCAGTGTTCGTTGTAATAGACATAGGGGGAATACTGGAGATAGCACCGGGTACCGCCAAGCTCCAGAGGAATCACCCGATGGTTTTGCCGGGCGGGATAATCCATCCGTCCCGCATACCCTTCGTTCTCCTTGCAGAGCATACATTTCGGATATGAAACCTGCTGTTGCTGCAATGCTGCGGCGATGGCTTTGGGGTCCTTTTCAGGCTTGGAAAGGTTGATGGTCACATCCAATCTGCCGTAAGGGGTATCGGTCACCCATTTGCGGTCCCGTGCAATCCTATCCCGGCGGATATAGTGGGTATCCCCGCTAAGCTTATAGTAGTAGTCGGTGGCTTCTCTGGGACTGCGGCGGTAATGTTCCCAAAAGGAGCGAATCACCTGGGAAGGCCGGGGGGTCAGTACGCCCATCAGTTTGGTATCAAACAGATCCCGGGCGGTGATACCGTCGTTGAGGGTGATTCCCTGCTCCACGGCGTACTGTACCAGCACCTCAAGGATCTCCGGCAGCGAAGGCAGCGCTGCATCGGTTTCCAGCTGCGGTTCATAGCCGGGCAGCTGCAAAAGCTCCAGCAGCTGATTGATCACAAAAATTTTATCCTCTTTTTCGATCAGGCCGTTGTAAATTCCGTACTGAGCCAGCTGTTCAATTGCGCGGTAGATATGCTCCATCTCTGATTCCATCCTTACCATTCAAATTTTTTCCGAAGTCTATCTTTATTGTAGTCCTCCGGGAAAAAGTTCGCCATGTTTTGATTTGCCTTTCTGATGTACTATTGTTACCTCTCAAGGCCGCCGCTCAATTGCACCTTCAAAACAAAACCGGTATAATAGGGGTACATCAGCCAATCAAAGGAGAGATCGCCTTGAAACTCTATGTAACCAGACATGGACAAACCCAGTGGAACGCGGAAAACCGGGTGTGCGGCGCCACCAATCTTCCCCTCAACGAGGCAGGAGAACAGCAGGCTCGCCAGCTGGCGGAGAAGGCGGCAGACTATCAGCTGGATGTGGTCATCTGTTCCCCCATGCGCCGGGCGGTGGCCACGGCCCAGACGGTAGCCCAGCGCTGCGGCGTCCCTTGCCTCATCGACCCGCGGCTTTATGAGCAAAATTTCGGTCTTTATGAGGGGGTGCAGCGGGACGACCCCAGCTATCAGCAGGCAAAACAAAACCTGGCCAGCCGGTTCCCCCAGGGGGAATCCATCTTTCAGCTGGTACACCGGATCTACGGTTTTTTGGAGGAAATTGCGGTCCGGTACCGAGGCAAACGGGTGCTGCTGGTCTGCCACGGGGTGGCTTCCCGGGTGATCCACTCTTATTTTGTGGATATGACCAACCAGCAGTTCGCCGACTGCCTGCTGGGAAACTGTGAGATTCGGGAATATGAGCTGTAACGGTGCCGGACTTTCCGCATACGCAAACCGTTAAAGAATTATTGCCCCAAACAAAGAGCCCACCGCAGAACCGAAAAGTTCTACGGCGGGCCCTATCTCTCTATGGATTGTTTTTACAAAACCGCTTCACAGCCGCTTCACGAACATCCGGTCAGCTAAAGTAGGCGATCTCCTCCTCCGGCGGCTGGGCGTCTGTAATCTCCTGGGCATAGAGCACTGGGCCCACACCCTTGTAAGCGGCGCATTCCTCCAGACGGATCTGAGCGGTGACGGTGACCCAGCTGTTTTTCTTCAGCCGGGTGATGTTGTCGCTCTTGCAGAGGAATCCGATCATCTGGGCGTCGTTGGCGCAGCAGACCATGGCAATCCGGCCCGGCACAAAGGTATTGCGGGGCAGCTTGGTGGATTTATACACCTTTCCCTTGATCCGCACCGTTTTCCCGTTGTATTTTTCGGGGAACTCGGTGACGTCCATATACCACAGCCCGAAATCATCGTCACAGATCTCAATCACATCGGCGTTGAGATCATAGGGCAGCTGCTCGTCCTGGGGATCATCCATCACCCCCTGCTCCGATTCAAACACCAGATTGGCGGGACGGTTCACCGCCTTGATGGTACGGCGCAGGGAATTGCGGTTGGTCTCGGCGGTGCAGCGGTTAAAGACGATGGTGTCCGCCGATTTGAGCATCTCCATCATAATGGAGCGCATATTGTTCAGATACAGCTCAAAGGTGGTGGCGTCCACCTGGGCGATGGTCTGGTACAGAAGCCAGCTGGAGGGCATCTTCATATTCTGAAATGCCGCCGTATCCCACATTCCGTTAAACTCAATCATCACCCGCTCCGGGACATACTTGTTTTGCAGCTGCTGTAAAAAGGCAGGGGTCAGCTGCTCCTGTTCCTCCACCGTCACCAGGGTGGCGTTGGCATTGGCGGAGGAGAGAATCTTTTTGTCGTACTCCTCGATACCTTCCTCACAGACAATCAGCAGCGTGCGTTCCCCCTGGGAAAAATCCGGATCACCCAAAACGCCCTGAAGAAAGGTGGTTTTCCCGCTCTCCAGAAAACCGGTAATCAAATATACAGGAACCTCCATCGGCTCTTATCCCTCCTGTATCGATGTTCAAGACAAATTACAACTGAAACAGCTTGGAAATCATGTCGGTGTCCAGCTTGGTTCCGATGACACAGATCCGCCCTGTCACATCCGCTGCGCCGGTACGAATCTGGGATTCTCCGGGCACATAGTCAAAATGAATCCAGCTGCCATCCGCTCCGGGCAGAATACCTTTGGCACGCAGGATAACGCCGGCCCCGTTTTCATCCAGGCCATCCAGCGCCATCTGCACCTCGGCAGCGGTATATTTTCTGGGCGTCTCCACACCCCAGCTGGTAAACACCTCATCCGCGTGATGATGGTGATGATGGTCGTGACCACAGCCGCACTCCTCGTCGTGGTCGTGATGATGATGCTCGTGACCACAGCCGCACTCCTCGTCGTGGTCGTGATGATGGTGCTCGTGACCGCAGCCGCACTCCTCGTCGTGGTCGTGATGATGGTGCTCGTGACCGCACTCGCACTCCTCATCGTGGTCGTGGTGATGGTGGTCGTGACCGCACTCGCATTCCTCATCGTGGTCGTGATGATGGCCATCCTCATGGTGATGTCCGCAAACCGGACAGATCTCCTCTTCCTCCAGCAGCTGCTGGGCAAAGGAGGTCTTGCTCTCCATCGCCGCTACAATCTGCTTGCCGTCCAGCTCCTCCCAGGGGGTGGTGATGATGGTGGCGGTGGCATTATGCTCCCGCAGCTGCTCCACGCAACTTTGCAGCTTCTCCTCCGAGAGCTTCTGGCTGCGGCTGAGCACGATGGTGCCTGCCGCTTCCACCTGGTTGTTGAAGAATTCTCCGAAGTTCTTCATATACATCTTGCTCTTAACCGCGTCCACCACGGTGGTGGCGCTGTTGAGCACAACGTGATCTTTCTGGCTTTCCTCTATCCGCTGTACCGCCTTGATCACATCGGAGAGCTTGCCCACGCCGGAGGGCTCAATGATGATGCGGTCGGGAGCAAACTGCTCCAGCACCTTGTTCAGCGCCTCTCCGAAGTCTCCCACCAGGGAGCAGCAGATGCAACCGGAATTCATTTCGGTAATCTGAATTCCTGCGTCCTTGAGGAACCCACCGTCAATGCCGATCTCACCGAACTCGTTTTCAATCAGCACCAGTTTCTCCCCGGCAAACGCCTCCTGAATCAGCTTTTTTATCAGCGTGGTCTTACCAGCGCCCAAAAAACCGGAAATGATATCAATCTTTGTCATAATCACTCATCCCGTCCTTTACATTACATTGACACAGAGATTTCTGCCAACCTTTATTTTACACCCAAACGGGGATAAAAAGCAAAGAAAAGCTGTAAATTTTTTTGATATTTTTTCTGTTTCCTCAAAAAAATACGGCGGTTTTTCCATGCAACCGCTGCGCATCGAAAAACCGCCGCAAAAATCGGATCAAACGGTCTGTTCCTGACCCTCGCCGGCCAGAAGATCGTGAACGCAGTAGGAGAGGGTCATCAGGCTGTCGCCCATATGCACATTCTCCACCACAATATCTTTGTGCGCCACTGCTAGATCGTAATGGGAAAAGTTCCAAAACGCCCGGATACCCAGGGCGATGAGCTGATCGGCCAGCGACTGGGCTGCATCCTTGGGGATACAGAGCACTGCCACCAGTGGATGTTCCGTTTTACAGAAGTTTTCCAGCTGTTCCATCCCCTGAACCGGCATCCCTCCCACCAAAGAACCGATCACCGCTGGACTGTGATCGAAAATCGCAGCCAGCTCAAACCCACGGGTTTCAAATTCCATATGGGTGGCGATGGCGCGGCCCAGATTGCCCGCGCCGATGAGGATGGTTTTCAGCCGGTGTTCCAACCCCAAAATACGGGAAATTTCCTGAAACAACGCCTCTACATTATATCCGTATCCCTGCTGGCCAAATCCGCCAAAGCAGTTGAGATCCTGGCGGATCTGGGAGGCGGTCAACCCCATCAGTTCTGCCAGCTCCCTGGAGGAGATGCGCTCCGTACCCTTTTGCAGCAGTTCTCCCAGGAATCGGTAATAGCGCGGCAAGCGGCGCACCACAGAGAGAGAAACATTTTGATTCTTAGCCATACAATTACCAATCCTTTACATTTTAAAAACCAGGATAACCTATCCTGTGCGGTATCGCGTAAAACAGTATGTTAAAAACATATCTATTTTATCCCAAAATCACCCTATTGTCAATCAATCCGCTGTGCGGTAAGTTCTATAGGTTGGGCAAAGAAAGCAGCTACGCTTAAAGAAAACAGCTACGCTTTAAAAAGAGCCGTGGATATGCTATGATAACAGTGATATTCGGAATATGCAAACCCATCTTGAAGGAGGTGCCCTATGGAACATCCCACCTTTTGCTTTCGCTTTCAGCTCACCCCATATGACACCCAGCGTCTGCTGCCCCAGGTGAGCAAAGCACTGGAAAAAAGAACCGAACTGATTTCCAGAGAACGGTATCCGGCGCTATGGAAGATCACCGATCGGATCAGTGGCGGCAAACCGGCACAGCCCAGAAGCCGCCTTCGCACCAAATGCATGGCGGTGCTCTGCCTGGTGCTGGGGATTTTTCTCTTTGTTCCCGGTGTAACCGATCCTCAGGAGCTGTTGGTACCGCTCATCACAGGCGCCCTCGCCATCATGACCGGTATCCTGTACCTTTGGCGGTCAAGGAAACACCGCAAAAATCCCTTTGACCGCTCTGCACAAAAGCTGTTGGCAGGGAAAGAAACACTCTCCACCCAGTCCCCGGTGACGGTGACCTTTTCTGAAAACGGGATGACCTTCCCCCCCTTCCCAGGGGAAGCAGGAGACAGTTCCTTATACCGGCTTCTCCCTGGTGGTGGAGACGCAGGAGCTTATCTTGATGGTGTTCGACACCCGGGTCACCGTACTGCAAAAGCGGGATCTGCAGGGCGGCAATGTAGATGCATTTCTTACTTTTCTGGCAGAGCGGACGCCGTACCAGAAACTTGTTTGACATCCGGCATCCGGCATCCGGTATCCGGCAGAGACAGATTGCAGGCAAAGGGCAACATCCGATGAGGCGGCGCATAAAATGGTAAACGAGACCGGCGCCTCACATATCCAACCGGAGAAAGGATGAAATAGATGCCCGAAAGCTGCACCGAACTTTCCTACAACCGAACCAAAGCGGTTGCCTACGCCCACTACTGGGCATACCGCCGCAATCCGGCTTATCTGGATTTCAGCGAAATCGGAGGCAACTGCACCAACTTTGTCTCCCAGTGCCTGTATGCCGGCAGCGGGGTGATGAACTATACCCCCACGTTTGGCTGGTACTATATCAACTCCGAAGACCGCACCGCTTCCTGGACAGGGGTAGAATTTCTCTATAACTTTCTCACCCAAAACACATCCAGCGGACCATACGGCTCCGAGACCGACCTGAGCGGCATTGCACCCGGCGATGTCGTGCAGTTTGCCAACGAAGAAGGAAAATTTGTCCACACTGCCCTGATTACCCTGGTGCCCCCCGTTCGGCGGTACAGCACCGTGCTGGTGGCGGCTCATTCCAACGATTCCGATTGCCGGCCGCTGGATACTTATGCTTTCCCCGTCATGCGCTTTATCCATATTGACGGGGTACGCAGCTGTAAGGACGGGAACACAGAGCAGCCAACCGACAGAAACAGCCCTCCCAGCAAATTTTATCGTCCTGTATTTTAACCTCAGTGATAGAAACCTGCCGCCATCCGTGGTATACTGGAGAAAACGAATGTCGATTTCGCCATGGTGCAAACCGTCTTTCTTTTTCAACCCATCACATCAAATGAAGGAGAATCAAAATCATGAGGAAGATCATTGTTGCAAAATCCGGCGGAGATTATTCCACCATCCAGCAGGCGCTGGACACCATCGAGAAGGACAACAAAGAATGGGTGGAAATCCATCTGCTGCCGGGAGTATACCATGAGCGGCTGGAGATCGAGACTCCCTACATCCGTCTGACCGGTGAGGACGCCAAAAACACCGTCATCACCTTCAACAACGGCGCCGCCACCCTGATGCCCGACGGGGATCCCCGGGGAACCTTCCGCTCCTACACCGTCTTTGTGGGCACCCACGATTTCATCGCAGAGAACATCACCTTTGAGAATGCGGCGGGTCCCGGATACATAGCCGGCCAGTCCCTGGCCCTCTATGCCGATGGCGACCGGCTGGGATTCTATAACTGCCGGTTCCTGGGCTATCAGGACACCATCTTCACCGGACCGCTGCCCCCCACCTCCATCATCCCCAACTCCTTCAAAGGCCCGCGGGCAAAATCCCCCCGCATCAACGGCCGGCAATACTATCAAAACTGCTACATCCGCGGGGATGTAGACTTCATCTTTGGCTCCGCCACCGCCTACTTTGAGGGCTGCGAGATCTTCTCCAAGGTGCGCGATAACCATCGCGGCGGTCCCTGCGGCTATGCCAGCGCCGCCTCCACCCCGGAAGGCCAGCGGTACGGCTACATCTTCCACAGCTGCCGCTTCACCTCCGACTGCCCCGAAGGCAGCGTATATCTGGGAAGGCCATGGCGCAACTTTGCCCACACCGCTGTCATCAACTGCCAGATGGGCGGCCATATCAGCAAACAGGGCTGGCACAACTGGAACAAGCCGGAAGCGGAGAAAACCATGCGCTTTGAGGAGTATGGCAACACCGGCGAGGGCGCCTGCCTTCAGGAGCGCCCCCAGTGGGTCATCCGTCTGAGCAAGGAACAGGCCCAGCAGTACACCGTCCAAAATGTGCTGGGCGGCGAGGACGGCTGGAATCCGCAGAGATAAAAGCCTCAAAAAAGGATATTCTCTCCAAGGGCTGTCTTTTCCACCTTTGACTGGTGAAAGAGGCAGCCCCCTTCTTTTTCTCCAAAGCGGCGCGGCACCACAGGGAGGCGGAGGCTGGGGCTGGGGCTGGGGCTGAGACGGAAAAACCAGAATTCACAGTCATTTTTCAAAAATCAAACGAAAAATGGGTGCATCCCCCGACATTGTATGGTATACTGTTCACATCACACCGCCGCCATATCCCCACAAAAAACGTCAAAAACTAGAATATTCCTTGGGGAATATGGAGGGGTATCTGTATAAAATCGGCAGTTGAGCACAGCAAAGGAGTTGTTTATCGTTGCGGGTGGTGAGATTTTTCCAGTGGATGTTTCTTGCACTGCTTCTGGGAACTGTGATCGCCCTTTTCGGGCTTCATTTCCCCATATTTCAGAAAAGTCAGCCAATCGTCATCTCCTCCCAGGAGGGACAGGAAATTTATGGAGGATGGTATGAGGGTACCCGGGATCTGGGCGTAATGATTGTGGGAAATCCCGATGAAGATCTGTCGGCACTCAAAAGCATCGCCCAGGAATTTTATAACAGCGGCGCCCATGTTCTCACGCTGGATTACAGCGGACACGGCTTTGCCGGCAGCAAACTTGAGAAAGACTGGCTGGAATCGGATGGGCTGTCCGGTTCCCTCTCCAATGCGCTGGATATTTTTCAGCGGCAGTCCAGACTGGAGCCGCAGCAGATTCTGGTGATCGGACACGGAATCGGCGGCAGAAATCTGCTGAAATGGATCGCGGAGCAGAAACCGGAAATCCGGGGAGCGGTGCTGGTGTCCCCCGACCTCTCTCTGGGGGAGCAGCCCAACCCATCTCCCTATCTGCAGCCCCGCGACGATCGTTCCGGCGGATGGACGGCAGCGCTGAACACCTCCTCCATCTCGGTCCCCCTGGCGCTGATTGGAATCGAGCAGGATGAGGTGGTGCCCCCCGATTCGGTGGGTGCACTGTATCAAAAGCTTACGGCAAGCAGCGCGCTCCCCGCCCTTGGTACCGGCGATGGAATTTCCTCGGTCTCCAGCGGCAACGTCACCTACTCTCTCATTGCCGCACAGACGGCGCTCAGCGAGGATGCCACCATCGTCGATCAGCTGCTGAATCCATTTTTGTCCTTTGACCGCAGCGTCAGCCAGCATCACTCTTTCCAGATGCAAACCAACACCGTCTCGGTGGCGGTGAAGGACTGGGCCCGCTCTAAGGCTAATATGCGTAGCGTATCCTCCACCACCATCTTTCCCATGATCCGGTTGATCTGCTGGCTGCTGGCAGCCGTAAGCCTGCTGGGAGTCAGTCTGTTCTCGATGATCCTGACCTGGAACCGGTATCCTTCCCCTGAGAGCGAGGGGTGCGGCATTTCGGTATATCCCTGGCGGGCCTTACTGATCCGCTTAGGCCTTTGGCTCCCCGCCGCGATTGTCGCGCTGCTGTTGTGGCTGGTGCTCTGGCTGCTGCCGCTGGGGGATGCGCTGGAAGTCTCCGCCCCTGTCGTCATGATGGGAGGATACGGTATCGTCACATTGGTCCTCTATGGCTTCAGGCTGATGCCCGGCTCCAGAGGCCGCCTTCAGCTGCTGGGAGAACCGCTCTCCTTCTGGAGGAGCACCACCATCGTGCTCCTCACCGTGTCGCTGGTCGCCTACCTTGCATTTTTGGGTTATAGCGGCCTACATATCCCGCAGCTAAGCGGAGCCTCCTTTGGATGGATTTTTGTCCTTACCGTGATGCTGGCCATCGGATTTTTGGCGGCGGAGCTGGAGTGCGATATCCTAACCGACAACGGCGGCGGCTTTGCGGTGTGTATGCTGTACCGCTGTATCCGGATCGTGCCGGTGATCCTGTTCTGCCTTTGGTTTGATTCGGTGCTGGGGATGCAGAACATCGTCTCCATCGTTGTCGCCTTCCAGTTATCCGGCGCCTTTCGCCGTCACTGCGGAGGAAGGATGATTCCGGCGCTGGCCTGTGCGCTGTTGTTCTGTTTGATGATGGTGCCGTCTACCGTCATCACCGCCTAACGCCATGGCAAAAGGAACCCATACCTCCATGCGCACCGTCAATCTGGAGGCAGGTCATCCCACCACGATGCAGGCCCTGGTCCGCATGAATCAGGCCCTATCCTCCGCCCGGACAAATGTGGGAGTCCTCAAACTCATCCATGGATACGGTTCCTCCGGAAAGGGCGGAGCCATCCGGCAGGCGGTGCTGGAACAGCTGCAGCGCCAGAAGGCGCAGGGTATCATCCGGGAATTCGTGCCGGGGGAAGAATTTTCTCCCTTCTCCGCGTCGGGCAGGAAAGCCCTAGCCCTGATTCCGGAGCTTTCCCGAGACAAAGATTACGCCCGCGGCAACAAAGGCATCACGCTGGTCCTGTTCTGAAACGTTATAGGGACAAACCCGGCCCCCTTATCCCGAAAGGAGCTTTTCATGGCCAAGCTAAACCATCCCATCGTCCACCACCCAGTGGGCAAACAACGTCTGCTGCAAGGCGCTGTGCGGGCGTATCGATGCAAACGGCAATGGCTTTTGCTGTTGTTTCCCGCTGCGCTGGCGCTGTCCTGGTGGGGGAAAACCCATCCCCAATGGACCGAACAGGTCTATGCGTTAAAGATTTATAAATACATCTCCCAGCCGGGATCCACCCTCTCCGGATGGGTCCCCTTCTCATTGGCGGAGCTCTGTATTATCGGACTGATCTTGCTGGCAGTCTATCTGGTAATCCGGCTGATCCGTTCCCTGCACAGCACCCAGCGGAAAAAATCGGTTGAGGTGGTCTCCTTCCTCTCCACCATAGGGGCGGTGGCCTCGGTCTTGTATCTGTTTTTTGTGCTCAACTGCGGTCTCAACTACAATCGTTCCTCCTTTACCGATTACAGCGGCCTTACCGTGCGGCCCTCCTCGGTGCAGGAGCTGGAGGCGCTGTGCGCCGAGCTGGTGGAACAGGTCAACATCCTGCGCCCGGCCATGCAGGAGGACGCCTCCGGCGTCACGGCACTGCCTCAGTCCTCCTTCCAAACAGCACAAAAAGCAAAGGAAGCGTTTGACGTCCTTTCTCAGAACTACCCGGTGCTGGAAGGTTCCTACGCCCAGCCCAAACCGGTGCTTTTCTCCTACCTGATGTCCTACACCCAGATCACCGGCTTCTTTTTCCCCTTCACCTTTGAGGCCAACGTCAATATCCTGGCGCCGGATTACACCATTCCAGCCACCATGTGCCATGAGCTGGCCCATCTGCGGGGATTTATGCGGGAGGATGAAGCCAATTTTATCGGATATCTGGCCTGTATGGCGTCGGATCAGCTGGAGCTGCAGTATTCCGGCGCAATGCTGGCGCTGCTGCACAGCATGAACAGCCTGTATGCGGAGGATTATGAGGCGTTTTTGACGCTGTATCAGCAGTATGACGCGGGCGTCCGCCGGGATTTTGATTACAACAACTGGTATTGGCAGCAGTTTGAAGGTCCGGTGGCAGAGGTTTCCGATGCCATCAATGATACTTATCTGAAAATTAACCATCAATCGGATGGCGTAAAAAGTTATGGCAGAATGGTGGATCTGCTGTTGGCCGATTACCGTCAACGCCACGGTCTCTCCTAACCCGGGTGGTCACGGAGGACTCTGTCAGGAAAGGATGACACAATCTATGAATAAACTGCGTGTTTTGGCTCTTTGCCTTGCGGTGAGCGCCGCACTTTTGGGCTGCACCCGTCAGGTCTCCCCGGAAGTGCAGCGGGAATTGGAGCAGCAGTTTCACACCCAAAGCAGCTCAGAAAACACCGCTTCCACCGGCTCTTCCGCCGCTGTACAGCAGAGCACACCGTCGGAAAGCGCCCCCAGCGCTCCCGACGAGCCGCAGCCGGTATATACCCAGGTATCCTTTAAGGCGGTGGGCGACAATCTGATCCACAACACCATCTATCTTCAGGCCGCAGACCGGGCCGCCGAGGGGGAAGAGTATGACTTCTATCCCGCCTATTCCCGTGTGGAGCCTCTGCTGGAGGGCGCTGATCTGGCCTTTATCAATCAGGAAACGCTGCTGGCTTCCCAGGTGTTTGAGCCTTCCTCCTATCCCATGTTCAACTCCCCCACCCAGGTAGGGGATACCATGCTGTCGCTGGGCTTTAACCTTATTTCCCACGCCAACAACCACGCGCTGGATAAAGGGGTCAAGGGGATTGAGGCGACGCTGGATTACTGGGACGCCAAAATCGAGGAAGGGGCGGACATTTTGGTGACGGGGATCTTCCGCAACGAGGAGGACATGAATACCCCCCGCATCATCGAAAAAAACGGCATCACCTTCGCGCTGGTGGCCTTCACCGAACATACCAATGGCCTGATGCTGCCCTCCACCTCGGAAAACCGGATCATCTACACCAGCGAAACCGAGCTGATGCAGCAGCAGATCGAGGCAGCCCGGGAGCTGGCGGACGTGGTATTGGTGTCGGTACACTGGGGGGTGGAAAACAGCCATTCGGTCACCGACGCCCAGCGTAATCTGGCCCAGCAGTTGATCGATTGGGGAGCGGACGTCATCTTGGGAACCCATCCCCATGTGCTGCAGCCCATTGAACAGCTCACCTCCACCGATGGAAAATCCACCGGCTATGTCATCTACAGTCTGGGCAACTTCATCTCCGCCCAGAGCGCGGGGGACAATCTGATTGGCGGCGTGCTCAGCATCACCTTTGAGAAGGAACAGCTCAGCGGCGTTGTCACCATCTCAAAACCCGTATTGACCCCCATTGTAACCCATTATGAGACGGCATGGCAGAAGAATCTGGAGCTGTATCCCCTCAGCGAGTACACCCAGGAGCTGGCCCAGTCCCATGGGGTTGTGAGGAATACCCCTGCCTTCTCGCTGGAATATATCCATCAGATGCTGGAGAGCGTCATCGGGGACGAGTATCTGGACGATATCCCCATCCCCGCCCCGGCTCAGGATTCGCAGGAGGAAACCGATTCGCCGCAGACAGAGCAAGAGGAGGCAGCCTAAGGGCTCTATAAACTTAAAAAGACAGGCACAGCTGTGCCTGTCTTTTTAAGTTCCAATTATTTTTGAAGGTTCATCTCGAACCGCTCGAAATACCCGATCAGTTCTCCCTTCTCGTTTCGCACCGGATTGATATACTTGCGCTCATTGCGCACGCTTACCCCCAGATAAATCTCGTTGCCATGGTTTTTCAGCTTCTCCACCGCCGCAATCAGCGCCTCCTTGGAACGCTCGTTGTGGCATTCGAAGATGGATTTTCCGATCAGGTTGTCGTATCCCCGCACCTCATAGTAGTGGTATCTGGCTTCCTTGTTGAGATAGCGGATGATGTGGTTGGTGTCCACAAACACCACACGGTAGGGGATGCTGTCCAGAATGTAGGAAAGCATCTGTTCGTTTGTCATATCCATGGTTGTGTTCCTCCTAAAAAATTCCTTCTCAAAGAATCCCCAGCTGTTGGAGTTCTTCTTTCAGGGTATGGGCGTCCTGAAACACCAGCCCCTGCATCCCGCAAAACTTTGCGCCGATGATGTTGACCGGGCGGTCATCCACAAACAGACATTGGGAGAGTTCCAGCGCGTACAGCTGGGCCAGCTGCCGGTAGATGGCGGGCTCCGGTTTCATCATCTTATGGTCAGCGGAAACCAGAATGCCGTCAAAGCATTCTCTGGCGGGAAGCTGCTGATGGTACTGGTGAAACTGAATGTTGGCGTTGGTCAGAAGATACAGTCCCAGCCCTTTGGCCTTGAGGGAGCGAAGGATGGGCTCCATCCCCTCTACCGCAGGGATATGATGATACCACTGCTCCAGAGCGCGGTCCAGATTGGGCCACAACCGCTGAGGAAGGGACATCCGCGCCATCTCTCGAAACTGCTGATGGGTGATGGTCCCCCGGTCCAGCAGATCCCAAAAGACGCTCTGAAACACATTTTCCGCCAGCAACTGGGCGTCCTGGGCAGTTTCGGTAAAATGGCTGGAGATGAACAGCGGATCAAACTGCAGCAACACCCGTCCCATATCAAAGACTATATTTCGAATCATAACGCCTCATTCCTTTCCTTTTTGCCCTTGCCTTTTCATATTACTCTATTTTGAGAGGAAAATCTACCGCCTGTTTGACAAAATCCGAGTCATACAGGATGAAATTCCGCCGGGAAAATGGTATAATAAATCCCAGCCAGGCATCCTATACCCCAAGCTAAGACACGGAGGCAGATACATGATCTATGTTACAGGAGATACCCACGGGGAACTGGCCGACTTCCAGCAAAAAGAATTCAAAAAACTGAAAAAAGGCGATTATCTGCTGGTATGCGGCGATTTTGGATTTTTCTGGAATGGGGACAAATCGGAGCAGAAGGCCTTAAAATGGCTCTCCAGGCAGAAATATACCATCCTTTTTGTGGAGGGAACCCATGACAATCTGGACATCATCGAAGCGGTAACGCCCCAGGACTGGAATGGGGGGGCAAGTCCGAAAACTGGGCGAAAACCTCTTTCAGCTTTGCCGGGGACATATCTTTCGTTTGGAAGGCAATTATATCTTTGCCATGGGCGGAGGAGAAAGCCCGGATATGGACCAGCGGGAGGCCCAGGGCGCCTGGTGGGAGCGGGAGCTTCCCAACGCCCAGGAGATGGAACAGGCCCGAGAGCGGCTGGCGCAGTACCGCAATGTGGTGGATTATATCGTGACCCACGATTGCCCTGCCACGCTGCAAAAAAACTTTTCCAAAGACGAAATGTCGCTGCATGCCAATCCGCTCAACCTTTTCTTTGATGAAATCAGCCGCGAGTGCCGGTTTAAACAATGGTATTTCGGCTGCTATCACGCCGATAAACGGATACCGCCCTATCACACCGCCGTGTTCCGGCAGCTGATTGCACTGCGGTAGCCGAGGCAACAGGAGGAAAGTTATGACAAGAAATTTTGCGATGTACCGAAAATTGTTTACCTCTACCTTTTATCTGAGCGCCTTTACCTTTGGCGGCGGTTTTGTGATCATTCCTTTGATGAAGAAAACCTTTGTGGACGATCTGGGATGGCTGGAGGAGGATGAAATGCTCAACCTAGCGGCCATTGCCCAGTCATCCCCCGGCGCGGTGGCAGTAAACGCCTCGATTTTGGTGGGATTTCGCATCGGAGGGCCTTTGGGGGCGCTGATCTCCATTCTGGGCACGGTGCTTCCGCCGCTGATCATCATCACCGTTATCTCCGCATTCTATACCGCCTTTCGCACCAATCTGGTGGTAAACGCCGTGCTCAAGGGAATGCAGTCGGGTGTGGCGGCAGTCATCGTAGACGTGGTGATCAATATGGGCGGCAAGGTAATCCTGCAAAAGAAATGGATTCCTATCCTTACCATGATCGGGGCTTTTCTGGCAACCTGGTATTTTGGCGTCAACGTGATACTGATCATTCTGGCCTGCGGTATCCTGGGCGGACTGGTTGCCCTTTATGAGAGCAAAAAGGAAAACAAAAACGGAGAGGAGGCCGCCAAATGATTCTGCTGCAACTGTTCTGGAGCTTTTTTCAAATCGGCCTTTTCAGCATCGGAGGCGGATACGCTGCTATGCCGCTGATCCAGCAGCAGGTGGTGGAGCTGCACCCTTGGCTGACGCTGACTGAATTTACCGACCTGATCACCATCGCCGAGATGACCCCCGGCCCCATCGCCATCAACTCCGCCACCTTTGTGGGTACCCGTATTGCGGGCTTGGCTGGCGCAGTAATCGCCACGGTGGGGTGTATCACCCCGTCGTGTATCGTTGTCTCCATCTTGGCCTATCTCTATTTTAAATACAGCGGCGCCAAATCCATTCAAGGAATCCTGGCAGGACTTCGTCCGGCGGTGGTGGCGCTGATTGCCTCCGCAGGGCTCTCCATCCTATCTTTGGCTTTTTTTGGAGAGGAAGGGTTTGTCTCGCTGCCGGATGTAAACTGGATTGCGGTGGGTCTGTTCGCCGTAGCCTTCTTTATCCTTCGTAAATGGAAGCCCTCCCCGGTGTATGTGATGCTGGGCTGCGGCGTAATCGGCGGGGTATTGTACACCGTTTTATGATTTTTCTCAAAAACCACAAAAGAGGGGCTGTTGCTTGACTTTGATATGCTCCCTTCTAGGTAG
>DBQB01000043.1:18673-19173 GCA_002305685.1 Ruminococcaceae bacterium UBA1405 | reverse complement strand
ATGATTGATAATATGGTAACAAAATCCGAGTGGATGTTTTTCTTCGCTCTTATAACGAAAAGGAGGCAACATGAGAATCGAAAAAATACTTTCTGAGTTTGACGGACTGGGGCTGGAAATCGCAGTGATTGTGCCAGAGGGGAATCCCAAAGGCGTTATTCAGTTTTCCCATGGTATGGCTGAACACAAGGAGAGATACTACGACTTCATGTATTATCTTTCCGATCATGGATATGTGTGTGTTATTCATGACCATCGTGGACATGGTGGAAGTGTGGAAAAGGCAGAGGATTATGGCTTTTTCTATACCGAGAATGAACAGGCAATCATTGAGGATCTGCATACCGTTACAAAGTATATTAAACATATCTATTCTGGCCTTCCTGTATTTCTGTTTAGTCACAGCATGGGTACGCTTGTTGCCCGGGGTTATCTGAAAAGATATGATTCGGAAATTGACAAAGTTGTTCTGTGCGGTCCGCCGACCTATAATGCGGCAG
>DBQB01000043.1:0-18654 GCA_002305685.1 Ruminococcaceae bacterium UBA1405 | reverse complement strand
TTGAATGCTATGGCCTTTTCGCAGTTTAATGCCGGAAATTCGATTCCGAATGGCTGGCTCTCAGAAAACCAAGCCAATGTTGCACAATACAACCAAGATCCGAAATGTGGATTTATCTTTACCACAAATGGGTTTGTCAACCTTTTGAGGCTGCAAAAAGCGGCTTTTGAGAAAAGAAACTGGCATGTAAGCAACCCACATTTGCCAATTCTTGTCATTGCCGGTGAGGAAGACCCGGTTATTCGATCAAGAAAGCGATTTGAACAGCTAATCGCTTTTTTATCGGAGCTGGGCTATACAAATATCAGCAGCAAACTGTATGAACATATGCGTCATGAGATACTCAACGAAGAGAAAAAGCTGGATGTATATAAAGATATTTTGCTTTTTTATGATGAATTCCAGCATACAACTTCATATTCCCAGGTATAAGCAGGACTTCGGTCCTGCTTTTTTTGCGATACGAGTCAAAAAACCAGGCAAACCTACCCCCTGTGTCTGAATTTCAGGCATAGGGGGTATCTCTGTCCATAGGAAAGGAAGAATCTTCCCGATATAATGAGGGCGTAAACAAAAAAACACCTCTCAAATAGAGGATGCCAATATAACAAGGAGGAAAAATTATGTATTATTCCAGCGGTAATTACGAAGCCTTTGCCCGTCCCAGAAAGCCCGAGGGCGTGGACAACAAATCCGCCCACATCATCGGCACCGGCCTTGCGGCTCTGACTGCCGCCTGCTATCTGGTTCGTGACGGACAGCTGCAGGGTCAGAACATCCACATCTATGAGAAAGACCCCATTCCCGGCGGTGCATGCGATGGCTGGCAGTACCCCGATGTAGGCTATGTCATGCGGGGCGGACGGGAGATGGATAACCATTTCGAGGTCATGTGGGATTTGTTCCGCTCCATTCCGTCCATCGAGACAGAAGGGGTCAGTGTTCTGGACGAATACTACTGGCTGAATAAGAAAGACCCCAACTACTCCCTCTGCCGGGCAACCGTCAACCAGGGTCAGGATGCCCACACCGACGGCAAGTTCGGTCTGTCCGACAAGGCTGCAATGGAGATCATGAAGCTGTTCTTCACCCCCGATGAAGACCTGTACGATAAGCGCATCACGGATTTTTTCGATGATGAGGTGCTGAACTCCAATTTCTGGCTCTACTGGCGCACCATGTTTGCCTTTGAGAACTGGCACAGCGCTTTGGAAATGAAGCTGTATCTCAAGCGCTATATCCACCATGTGGGCGGTCTGCCGGACTTCAAGGCTCTGCGGTTCACCCGTTATAACCAGTACGAATCTATGATTCTGCCCATGGTCAAGTATCTGGAAGGCTTCGGTGTCCAGTTCCACTATAACACCAAGGTGGTCAATGTGGAGTTCGACATCCAGCCCGGTAAAAAGCAGGCAAAGCGTATTGAGCTGCTGTCTGAGGGCAAACATCAGTTTGTTGACCTGACGGAAAACGATCTGGTGTTCATTACCAACGGTGGCTGCGTGGAGAACGCCACCATGGGTTCCCAGAACACCGTGGCACCCTTCAACCCCGAAATCAAGCCCGGCGGCGGCTGGGATATGTGGCGCAGAATTGCTGCACAGGATCCTTCCTTCGGTCATCCCGACAAGTTCTGCCATGATCCTGAGCAGTCCAACTGGATGAGCGCCACCGTCACCACACTGGATCAGAAGATCATTCCCTATATCAAGAATATCTGCAAGCGTGACCCCTTTACCGGCGGCGTGGTTACCGGCGGCATCGTGACCGTGAAGGATTCCGGCTGGCTCCTGAGCTGGACCATCAACCGTCAGCCCCAGTTCCGGAATCAGCCCAAGGATCAGTGCCTGGTGTGGGTTTACGGCCTGTTCTCCGACAAACCCGGCGACTTCGTGAAGAAGCCCATGCGGGAGTGCACCGGTAAGGAAATCTGTATGGAGTGGCTGTACCACATCGGCGTGCCGGTGGGGGAGATCGAGGAGCTGGCCGAGCACAGCGCCAACACTGTGCCGGTGATGATGCCCTATATTACCGCTTTCTTCATGCCCCGTGCCGCCGGTGACCGTCCTGATGTGGTGCCCGAGGGTGCTGTGAACTTTGCGTTCCTGGGTCAGTTTGCCGAAACCAAGCGGGATACCATCTTCACCACCGAGTATTCCATGCGTACCGGCATGGAGGCGGTCTACACCCTGCTGGACATCGACCGTGGTGTGCCCGAGGTCTGGGGCAGCGTCTACGACATCCGTGATCTGCTGAACGCCACCATCCAGCTTCGGGACGGCAAGCCCCTGACGGACATGGAACTGGGCTTCAAGGAGAAAATGGTGGTCAAGAAGCTGCTGGAGAAGATCCGCGGAACAGATATCGAAAAGCTGCTGAAAGAATATCATGTAATTGAGTGATAGAAGCTTCACTGCGGGGAGGCGTTGCCTCCCCCCTTATATATGGAGAGATAAAGATGTCATTTACAAATCAACTGAAAAAAGCAACTCTGCGTACTGCTTTTGGCTACTTGGAGAAAAATCCGGAAGAAAATGCTCTGAAACTGATGTCCTGGGTGGATAAGCTGGCTGGCGATGGCCCAGACAGTTTCCCAGTCCAGCGCGCGGCAGTCCGTCAAGTGCTGGAAGACCCGCAGAACAACATGTATCAGCTCGTTATGAACATCCTGAAGGAGACGGATTCGGAGGTTCTAAAGGCCACCTTTGAAAATTTCTTCCTCAACGCGAATATCATCGGTTGGCCAAAGCAGGAGGAATACCGGAAGAAATATAACTGCAATATTCCTTGGGCCATTCTGCTTGACCCTACCTCTGCCTGCAACCTGCACTGCACCGGCTGCTGGGCCGCGGAATACGGCAACAAGCTGAACCTGACCTTTGACGAGATCGATTCCATTATCACCCAGGGCAAGGAAATGGGCGTATATATGTACATATATACCGGCGGTGAGCCTCTGGTTCGCAAAAAGGACCTGATCGCCCTGTGTGAAAAGCACAGCGACTGCCAGTTCCTTTCCTTCACCAACGCCACATTGATCGACGAAGCTTTTGCAAACGAAATGCTCCGGGTGAAGAATTTTATCCCTGCCATCAGCGTGGAGGGCTTTGAGTCTGCCACCGATGGCCGCCGGGGCAACGGTACCTACCAGAAAGTGATTCAGGCAATGGCAATCCTGAAGGAGAAGCATCTGCCCTTCGGCCTGTCCTGCTGCTACACCAGCCAGAATCTGGATTCTATCAGCTCCTATGAATTTATTGATCAGATGATTCAGTGGGGTGCTCGGTTTGTCTGGTACTTCCACTACATGCCCGTGGGCAATGACGCAGTGCCGGAACTGCTGCCCAATCCTGAGCAGCGGGAATTCATGTATCACAGGATCCGGGAGATCCGGGCTACCAAGCCGATCTTCGCCATGGACTTCCAGAACGATGGCGAGTATGTAGGCGGCTGCATTGCCGGTGGACGGCGGTATCTGCATATCAACGCCAACGGTGACTGTGATCCCTGCGTGTTTATCCACTATTCCAACGCCAACATCCGGGACATGAGCCTGCTGGATGTACTGCGCAGCCCCATTTTCATGGCCTATCACGATGGGCAGCCCTTTAACGATAACCATCTGCGTCCCTGCCCCATGCTGGAGAATCCGGAAAAGCTGCGGGAAATTGTGAAAGCTACCGGCGCTCATTCCACAGACCTGCAATCCCCGGAAACGGTGGATCACCTGTGCGATAAATGCGAGGCTTACGCAAAGAACTGGACCCCCACCGCCACCGAGTTGTGGAGCTGCAGCTGTGCGAAGAAAAAGGGAGAAGCGGCAAAATGACAACCTTCTTTACCTCTGAAAGCGTCACAGCGGGACACCCGGATAAGGTATGTGACCAGATCGCCGATGCCATTTTGGATGCCCTTTTGGAAAACGATCCCCATTCCCATGTAGCCTGCGAAGTAACTGCCATTCCCAACGGGATCCACATTTTCGGCGAGATCACCTCGGCTGCCCGTGTGGACTATGCCGCTATTGCCCGGCAGGTGGTTCGGGATATCGGGTATGTGAAGCACGGCTATGGCTTTGACGCAGACACCTGCCAAATCACAGTGGATATCCATGAGCAATCCCCCGATATCAACATGGGTGTGGAGAAGACGGATTCTATGGAAAACGGCGCAGGAGATCAGGGCATGATGTTTGGTTACGCATGCAAGGAAACGGAAAACCTGATGCCGCTGCCCATTGAGCTTGCCCATGCGCTGACAAAGCGCCTTGCCTTTGTGCGGCAGGAGGGAATTCTGCCCTATCTGCTGCCAGATGGGAAGGCCCAGGTCACCGTGGAGTACCGGGACGGAATCCCGGCACGGGTGGACACTGTTGTAGTTTCTTCCCAGCATGAGGCGGATGTGTCCATGGAGCAATTGCGGGAGGATATTCTCCGCCATGTCATCCGCCCGGTGATCCCGGAGGGCATGCTGGACAGGAACACAAAATTCTTTATCAATCCTACAGGCCGTTTCTGCATTGGCGGTCCCGCCGGTGACAGCGGCCTGACGGGCAGGAAGCTGATCGTGGACACCTACGGCGGCTACGCCCGGCATGGCGGCGGCGCGTTCTCTGGTAAAGATCCCTCAAAGGTCGACCGAAGTGGTGCGTATATGGCCCGGTACTTGGCGAAGAATGTGGTTGCGGCGGGATTGGCGGATCGGTGTGAGATCCAGATCAGTTACGCTATCGGCGTTGCCCAGCCGGTATCCCTCCTGGTAGACACCTTCGGTACGGGAAAGCTCCCGGCAGACCGGATCCGGGAACTGATTCTTAAAACGGTTGACCTGCGCCCCTCTGCTATCATAGACCGCCTTTCCCTGCGAACACCGTTTTACAGACACACCGCAAGCTATGGTCACTTTGGCTCAAATACTGCGGAATTACCTTGGGAACAGACAAACTTGCCGCAGCTTTGGCAGGATATAATCTGATTTCGTGATAGAAGATCCTAATAGCCGGATTGCCCCAAGGGTTGCATTGGGCAGTCCGGCTATCTGTGTTATGGAGGGGTCAAAGTCCTGTCGGTTTTAAATGAAAAGGGGGACTTATTATGGACTTTGAAAGAATCCTGCAAATGACGACAAGTGAGCGTAATCTGGCGCTCTTACAGGACGAGGCTTTCGTGGATGATGTGACAGAGTTTCTCGCAATCCGTCAGTTGTACAATGCTGCAATTAAGCAAGTAAGGACCAAACTTGAGATTCTTAATGATGGATTCCAAGTAGAGCACTGCCACAATCCTATCCACCATATTGAATGTAGGCTGAAGTCTCCAGGAAGTATGCTCGAAAAGCTCAGACGAAAAGGATACCCCATAGAAATGCAATCCCTTCGTGAGGGTATTCTTGATATTGCTGGAGTTCGGGTCGTGTGCAATTACCTAAATGATGTAAATCTAGTCGCTGACCTGCTCCTTTCTCAAGATGACATTCGTTTGCTTAAGAAAAAGGACTTTATTTCTAATCCAAAGTCAAACGGATACCGGAGTCTCCACCTAATTGTTTCAGTTCCCATTTTCTTGGCGGGGACAACAGAACACATTCCTGTTGAGATCCAAATACGGACAATTGCTATGGACTATTGGGCGAGTTTAGAGCATCACCAAAAATACAAGACTGAAAACGATGTGTCAGATTCCCTTAAATGTCGTCTGAAACATGATGCAGATTTGCTGTCTGCAATTGATGCCGATCTGCAAGATATTTTTTGTCAAATGAATGCTTAGTCTGCTCTACATTCAGATTGGCAGTATAGACGGAAGAGTTGGCTGATATGTCAGCTCATGTAGTAAATTACGATGCGAAATCACACTTTTTATATATAAAAAGATTGTCTATGAGGTACGTGACCTTCACGCAACCATGAGAATATTGACAAAACAAGGAGGTATTTTTTGTGCAACTGAACAACCGGATTAAAGCCGCAAAAATTGGCTATATCATGATCTCTATTCTGTTATGTGTATTGGGAATTGTACTGATTGCTGTGCCTGATTTCTCGGTGACGCTGCTATGCAGGCTCGGCGGAGGAATCATGGTTCTATTCGGCTTGGTAAAGATCGTCGGCTATTGTTCCAAAGACTTATACAGGCTGGCATTTCAATTTGATCTGGCCTTTGGCATTCTGCTCGTGGCACTTGGCGTCATTCTGATCATCCGTACAGATGCAATGGTTAATCTTATCTGCATTGTTATGGGCATCTGTGTTCTGGCAGACGCGCTCCTCAAAATACAGATTTCCATTGATTCCAAAGCCTTTGGCATTCAAAAGTGGTGGCTGATTCTCGCTGTAGCAATTCTGACAGGGGCTGCCGGTTTCCTGCTGCTCTTACGCCCATCGGAAAGCGCCCAGGTCGTGATGATCTTGCTGGGGGTGACGCTCATAACCGAAGGTGTGCTAAATCTGATCACCATTCTGACCGCCGTTAAGATCATTCGTCACCAGCTGCCGGAGGTCATCGATGCCGAATATTGCCAGATAGACCCTAACAGAAAGGATATGTAATCATCTATGTGTTTTTCAAAGGCGGTTGTAAAATACCGCATACCGATCTTAATTCTAACCGTTTTGCTGATGATTCCGGCAGTGATTGGCATTGCAAATACCAGAATCAATTATGACATGCTGAATTACTTGCCGGAGGATATGGATACCATCATCGGGCAGAATGAACTCATGGAGGATTTTGGGAAGGGCGCTTTTTCCTTCATTATCCTTGTCGAAGGAGAATCTGATCAGCTATACTTATCGGCTCTAAAAAACCTGTTAATTTCCAAAGGAAAGATTTCACCGTTAAAGGAAATTGTTTTTATTCCGACAGGTGGCGTAAAGGGCATCAAAGCTACTTCAGCAATTCTCTCCGGTGTGAATGAAGTTAAACCACCGGTGCTTATTGATGGAGATAAACCGGGCGTAAAAATGTTCAATGAGCTTAAAGCTGATTTCTATGCGGCAGATACAGATAAACTGATTATGGTTACAGATTTTTCAACTGTTCCCGAAGCCGAAGTGGAAGATTTACTGCCCAAAGCAAAATTAGCCAAAGTAATTGCACGCTTTCTTCCCCGACCCGAGGATACTGATGAAGAATTTGATGATGTCGTTGTAGACAATAAGCCGATTTGTAATCAGATTGAAGAGTTTGCCAAAGCACAAGGTATTGATCTTGGGGGTAAGGGATGGAAAGTTCGTTTGGCTGCTATGGTTAAGCGAGAGATTCTCAAAGGAACAGACAAGGTGATTTGTGAAAGCGACCCTGAATTCGCTAAAATCTTGGAACTGTTTACCCGTTTTTCGTAATTCTGACTGAAGAAGACCACACAGCAGATTCTGCAGCCTGTTGTGTGGTCTTTCTGCTCACAGTTTGTTATCTGGACTTATCGCATCTTCTATGGCATAGTGTCTCGCTGCAAGGAGGTGTGATATGGGTAACATACTTGAAGAGTTCTGGTATGGGAATATAAATCCCCAGGAACAGAGCAAGGAAAGTAGCCGGTCAATCAAAGAACTGCTCAAGCTGATGGGACGAAACCGTGATCGCTTGCACGATTCCATGACAGAAGAGCAACAGGAGACTCTCGAAAAATACGATGACTGCGTCAATGAAATGTACGGCTTAATCGAACTGGAGATATTCTCCTATGCTTTCCGGCTCGGAGGTAGGCTTATGCTTGCCACGCTGGTGGACAGCGGTGAGGATGCCTAAAGCAGAAAAAGACCACACAGCCGACGTTGTAGTCAGTTGTGTGGTCTTTCTGTTGGCACCGCTTGAGGACGTCACTCAAAAATTATCGTTGTTTTCAATAATCCCTAAGTGAACGCTCCAAAGAGAGCTTCCTTCTTTGTAGAACTGCTATGAGGCCCCGCTTCGCCACCACAGTGATGGTCACCGTACCGTCTTTCTCTGCTTAGAGATTAAGTTTCCTAAATAAAGAAAACGTCAGCGATCCGGTCTATATTCCGCAATGTCCTCCAAACGGCACGACAACGCACGGCACAATTTGTCCAGCGTTTTCGTTTCAACATTGTCATTGGCCCGCAGGCGGCGGATAGTTTGGCTGTCTATGCCGCATCGCTCCCTCAATTGGTAAGTGGAGATTCCTCTATTTTCCATGGTGATCCAGAGCCGTTCAAATATAATCATACCGCAGTTCCCCCATCTTGACATTCATCAGTATGGGGGTTATAATCATTTTTGGTAAGGGGATATAATCCCCATATTTTGAAAAGCAACCACGGACTTTCAGACTGGACGGCCGCTATTGTTTAGGCTTATCCGCGATGTACTCCGCAATATCCTCCAAGCGGCACGACAATGCGCGACACAGTTTGTCCAGAGTTTTCGTTTCGACATTTTCATTTGCTCGCAGGCGGCGAATGGTTTGGCTGTCTATGCCGCACTTCTCTCTCAACTCGGTAGGTGGAAACACCTTGTTTTTTCATGACATCCCAGAGCCGGTCAAATACAATCATTTCAGAAACCCCCACACTTTTTAATGTTAGTATGGGGGTTATAAACCGCTTAATTAAGGGGATATAATCCCCATATTCTGATTTTTGGATCCGAAATGCGGTATGTGGAGAGAGTTTCCATGGGTCTATATGCTGTTGTGATGAATTAAAAGAGAAAGGCAGATCCTCCCGGGTTCGTCCAAGGTACCTGCCAATCATTTTACGAAATTCTAGTGAAATAATTTCACGGTAAATTCCAAAGAAGGTGATTCCTGTGCAATGCAAAACCCCTGGAGAAGTGCTGCAGAAAACTGCGAACTGACCGTGGACTCACGCAGAAAGGCTGTGGCTGAGGCCCTCAATATAAACCGCTCGACATACTCTTTCCATGAGAGTGGAAAGACTCAGCCTGATTTTCAAAGGGTGACAGCTCTGGCTGCGATTTTTGAAGTCCCACTGGGTCAAATGGTTGAGATGCTCTCCAACCCAGAAAAGACAGAGCAGGCTGCGTCGAAGAAACGAGTTCCCAAAAAAGTGTCGGCGGAGCCAGCCGCGATCGGCCAGCTCTGTCCGGAGGAAAAGTCCTTGATTGCCATATTCCGCCGCTGCGATCCCGCAAGCCGGCAAGAGATCTATCGGGCGGCGAAAGAGAAAGTGCATTTGTGATTTACCTTACCAAGTCGATATTACAATTCCTTTCACGCCCATGGCTGCAGATACGGCTATAAATAATGATAAACTGAGTAAACGGATGGAGAAAAACGACTTATATTTCTGCGTCAGCGAGTTTCCAACAAGAAAGATGATTTCGATTCCCTGAACCATTTTGCGCTGTTCCACCTAGTCGAATGAACCACCCTGCTATTTTCGAGAAAATAGTAAGGTGAATTTATTTGATGAATCCGCCCCGCTCTCCCTCTGCCGCTCTTCAACCTTGAGGAAGCCCTCCTGGACAAGATCCCGGAGGGCTCTTCTTATGGTGCTCTCCGACATCTTCAGCTCCCGCGCCATAGTAGGAATCGCCGGCCAGCAGAATCCCTCCTTGTTAGCCCTGCCCCGCAGGTACAGGTACACGGCGATGGCCCGGTTGGGCAGGTCGCTCTGGTACAGTTTCTTAAGGTCTGTCATCGTCCCGCTCCTTTCGAACTTCCTGTTTCTTGCCGCTATTGGGCTGTGTGGCGTTGACTTTGCGCCCCTTAGCCGCTGCCTGTGATTTCTGTTGCTGGCCCTGCTTTTTTCCCTGCTTTTGCCCGGATTTTTGGGGGGCTGCGGCATTCGCTTTCTGGCCAGAGGAGCTCTCTTGACTTCCGCACTGCACTTCTTCAATCACCGGTGCAGGCGGATATTTCTCCAAAATGGCGTTAATCAGCGTTTCTTTCCCAGCGTAGGCCACAGGGCGGTTGCCCTTATCCGGAACCGTGTACGGCGCCCCAAAGGAAATGCCCCACTGGAAGAACAGCTTCAGCTTCACCTTCATGGGGTGGGCCCCGGTTTTCATCACGATAAACTGGCCCTTGGGCATGGACTTCAGTTCATCGGCGGTCATGAGGGGCCGCTCCATCATCTGCAGGGACTGGGACCCGTTGTCTTTCCCCTTGCTGATATAACCCGTCTGCACAGTCCGGCTGCCCAGGGATTTGCTCATCGCCTGAGCGGTCTCGCTGTTGGGGGCGAACCCGCCGAAGATGGTGAGCTGCACATTATCCACGATGATTTCCGCCCCCTCCTTGCCGTAATTCTTCTCCAGCTGCCCCAGGCTCTGGATGATGGGCACAATGGAGAGCCGCCGGGAGCGGCTGGCGGAGAACATCATCTCGGCGGACTCAATTTTCGGCAGCGTCCCATACTCGTCAGCGTAGAACACCGCCCGGTTGGGCAGCTTCCCGCCGTTCTCATCCGCCACGGAGAGGATCTCTCGGTACAGTTGCTGGATGATAAGGCTCACCATGAAAAACTTTGAGGGATCTTCCTCGGGCATGACCAGGAACAGCGCCGACTTCTCCTTGCAGAAAGTCTCCGCGTCCACGGCGGTGTCGAAGCAGAGCAGCTGCTCCATCTCAGAATCGAGAAAGGCGTTGAGCCGGGCCAGGGTGGTGGACATGACCGAGGCCATGGCCTGGTCGGCGGTGGAGGTGGCGGCCCCGGCGAACCATTTCGCCTTGTGGGTTTCCGGCAGCAGAGACAGCAGCGCCTGGAACTGGGTCTGGCCTTTGGTCTGGCTGGGGGCCATCAGCTCCTGGATGATTTTGAACACGGACACAATGTGCCGCTCCGGTGGAGGGCAGAACTCCGCCACCAGCAGGATGGTGGCGGTGAGCAAGCCCTCGGCGGCGTCATAGAAAAACTGGTTCTGCCCGAAATTCTGCCCGTCCATCCCCGCCGTGATGATGGTCTTGGAGATGATCTTGGCGTACCGCTCCGCTTTGGCCTTGTAGAGCAAATTGTCCGGGTGCTCCCGGTAAGCGTCCATGTACTTGTTCACCAAGTGCAGCAGGTTGAACCCGTCGCTGCGGGTGGGATTGCGCAGGTCAATGACCCCTACCCGGTAGCCGTAGCACTCCTGGGCGATCCTGCCGTAATTCCGCACCACGTCGCCCTTGGTGTCCGTGGAGAGGAAAGACATCCCGCTGGCCAGGGCGTACTCTAAACAGGGGTACAGCCAGTAAGCCGTCTTGCCCACACCGGCGGCGCCGATCATCAGGGCGTGGACGTCCCCAGTGTCCACCAGGGCCGTGGTTTCGTCTGCGGTCTTGGGGATGGCATGGGATCTCCGCAGCAGCTTCACCACCAGGACATTCCACACGGTGCGAAGGCCGTTGCCCAGGCGGTGACGTTTGGTCAGGCATCCCACCACGATACCCTGTTCAGTGGGTAGGTGCTCCCCTTTTCTCCAAAGCTGCGGCTCGAACAGCACATGGGTGTACGTCTTTTTGATTTCCCCTTTGGTGGCCCATCGGGCGGTGCCGTGCTGCCCGTGGCCCACGGTCTTGGCCTTGATGTTCAGGCTGTACATCCCCGACAGACCGGCGATCAGCCCCAGGGTGGCGAACATAGCCGACCCGGCAATCACCAGCTTCACGATTGGCTCCAAAATATTCAACTCCTCTCTGGTTCTCAGCAATCCTCGAAGCAGAAAAGAAAAAAGGCCGCGCGAATCTCTCCATGTGGAAAACTCGCGCGCCTTTTTGTTTCTTTTCCGGTTCTCTCTTAGCTTCCAGTAACTTCACTGGATTTTTTCTTTTCTGCTCATATTTAACATGAATAAGTTCCCTTTCCCCTGTCACCATGACACCCTCCCCCTGTCAGGGAACAGGCAGACTGCCCCCTTGTAAGTAAAATTGCGCTTTCACATGGTCATTGTCATACTCTCGCTTTCCTCCTGGTGGTTGGCGAGCAGTTCGTCATTCCAGTCCTTCTGGTTGGGGAACTCAGCGGAGACGGTGACGTTCCACTCCCGTAGCAATTCGTCGGCGATCCTGCGGGCAGCGTTGTGGCCAGCCTCATCGCTGTCCAGGCACAGGGTGACTTCCCCTATCTGGGGCTGGGTTTCCAGCAGGTGGTGGATGGGGGCTGCGCTCACCCCGCAGAGGGCCACATAGGTGTGGTTTTGCCACCCCTCCGGGTGCAGAGAGATGTAAGAGAGCATATCAACCGGCGCTTCAAAGGCGTACAGTTTGCCGCTGACGCCCTGCCAGTGGAAGCTGTATGCCTTCTCGCTGCCCGGCAGAGTCTGGCGGAAATGGGAGCCGGTGAGGGTCCCCCTGGCGTGTAGGTGGCGGATCTTGCCCTGCTCATCCCGGCCTACAAAGACGGCGTTGTGGTGCTTGGCGCTCTCGTAGAGGAGCCCTTTCCGGGCAAAGGCGGACACCACCTCCGGGGCGATGCCCCTGGTCTGACACAGGTAAGCAAATACCCGCCGCATATCTTTATTGGCGGGTGGGATTTCCAGCTGTTTCGGTTCCTCCAGCTTTGGACGGGAGGACATGGGAGGAGAACAGGCGGGCAGCTTCTCCAGATCTGCCACAGAGCAGTTCAGCAGCATAGCCGCCGCCTGTTCCTCCGACTCCCCGTAGAAGTAGCGGAAGAAATCCACGGCGTCGCCGCCCTTCTGGGTGTACTGGTCGAACCAGACGTTGTTGCGGATGGTGACCCGCTCGTCATGGAATTTCCACTCCCACTCGCTGCCCAGGCGCTTCAGCGTTTCCCCACGGGAGCGAAGCAGGGCCACCAGGTCGGTACGGCCAGCCAGATAGCGTTGTTGTTTGGTGATGGGTATCCCTCCAGTCACATTTCAAGTTTTTGCCCGTGGGCCAGTTTCTTCTCGGCAATTTTCTGCCGCAGCTTTTTGTCTACCAGCCGGGTAACGGGTGTATCAAGGCTGAATTGATGGGCAAAGATTTGCCCCACTTGGCGGAGCAGCCGGGTGGCCATGGGGAACAGGGAGGCAGTGTAAGCGTCTTGCTCACCTTGGGCGAGGCGCTCCAAAAACCGCACGGCTCCTGGGTGACCCTGTTCCGCCGCCAGTTGGATGTACTCCAAGCCTTTCTCTCGATCTTGCTCCACGCCGTTGCCCCAGTAGTAGATCTTTCCCAAGAGGTATTGGGCGTAGGGGTTTCCCTTCTCCGCTGCCGTGAGGAACAGCTCCAAGGCCAGTTCCTCATCTCGCTCTACACCCTGCCCCCGGAAATACAAACACCCCAAAGCATATGCGGCGAACGGATAGTTGTCGTGCCGGGTGGCTCGCTCGTACCAGCAGGCGGCTTCCAGGTAGTCCTGCTCCACGCCGTAGCCCATGGCGTACATTTTGCCCACCCGATACTGGAAGTAGGCAGACTTCTTTTCGGTGGCAGCTGCTTTCTGAAAACCAGCCAAGGCCTTTTGGAACCACCGCTGGGCCTCATCTTCATCTGCCTGACACCCCATGCCTTTCAACAGGAGAACGCCCAGGTCGTGGGCGGCCAGGGGGTTCTCATCGGCCAACGACTTCATCAATTGCACCGCCAGGGGCAGATCGGGTGGGAACGCCTGGTCGCCGTACATGGTCTGGCGGGCCTTCAGGTATTCCTCCGTCCAGAAGGTCTTTGTCTTCCCATAGCTGTGAGAATATGCGAAGGGACTCTCGATGGGTTCTTCCCCCTCGTTTGGGAATGGTTCGCTGATACCTGGTTTCACTTCATCCTCCACCGTGGAGATTGGCATGGGGGGCAGCACGATTGCCGCTTGTATCACAGCGTTCCGCACTGGTTTAAAATCCGGGTTTTCCGAGAGCGGCACCCGCTGTAGAGGCCTCTCATCATAGACGTTCCGGGCGGCCTGCTTGTCCTGATACCACAAATCGTAGAGTTGGGCAATCCGCTCGTCCATAGCAAGCTCGTCCACAATCTGGTTCACCAGCGCCTTAAGCTCGGGCCGCAGGTAGCCGTAGACCTTCTTGCCCTTCACGTTGGAAAGTTTCCCGGTCAGCTCCCGCAGCATCGATTCCAGCTTTGGATTTTCGCAAGCTCCGCCGCTGATCTGCTGGACAAGGCCGGCTACTTTCTCCCGGCTGGCCCGCCGCAGCTCGTCCCGGTGGGTGGTTTCCTGCTGATACACACTGATTAAGTCCTGACGGAAAATCTCTTGTGCCAGCGCCGAGCGGATCTTTTCCATGCCCTGTTTTGTGAGGAACCCTTCTTTCGGATTTGTGGAGTAGGCAATCAAGTGGACGTGAGGATGGTGCCCCTCATTGTGGAATGCGGCGTACCATTTGAGATGGGTGGGTGGGATCTTCAGCCCCTCTGCCAGGGTGATAGCCTGGGAGCGGAGCAGATCTCGCCAGCGGGCGGCGGTGTCGAAGCCCAGCCGCTGGGCGTCCTCCCGGCGCAGGGAGTAGATGGCTGTCCAGATATTTCCCCGGTGAGCGTCCACCTCCTGGGCCACCTTGTTAAGAGAAATTGGTTCCCCGTCGTAGGAGAACAGGCCATGGCTGCCCTGCTTTTCCACCCGGGGACGGGTTCCCATGTACTTCAGGTAGCCCGACCGACCCGAAAGTTCTCCCATGTGCAGCTCGATGGCCTGGGAGATTAACTCCGAAGCGGAACCAAGGGTAGGTGATTTTTTGTAGTCCTCGTACTCCCATAGCTCTTTGGAATCCGGGAAATCCTCCAGCAGCTTGTTGATGAATTCCTGCTGGGATTGGGTGACCGGGCGGTCCCGGAGGGACTCGTCCAGCTTCTCCACGCCCTCCCGGGTGGCGATGTATTTGGCATAGCCGCCGCGGGATTTTCCACTTTTTAGGTAACCGAACTTCGTGCCAAGCTGGGCCATGCTCTTTTTTCACCTCCAGTCAATTATTTCACAAATGCGGAATGCAAAGAGATAACGTCAGCCATCTCTTTGCCAACGCAGGGCTTCCTCAAAAGACAGCAGCCCGTTGGTGGACTTGATTTCCTTCACGCATTGCCCCCGCAGGCGCTTTACTTCTATCTCATCCACATCGCAGACAGCGGCCAGGATATTTTCAACCACCGCCATCTCCACCGCGATTTTGAAGAGCAGTCTCCCCATGCGGTTGGTGCTCTCATCCACGATGCCTTTCACAGCGGATGGAATGACATTGGCCAAGTAATCCTGGGCATTGCCGCTGGTGACGTACCCGATGTAGAACCGGATCGCTTTCTCCATGAACTCGGTCCTGCTGGAACAGTTGTCCGTTTTGTAGAGAGAATCCACTTCCGCCAAAAGGGAGGGATAGATCCAAAGGGGGAATTTTCGTTTTACGTCTTTTTCTTCTTCCACAGTCTCTCATCCTTTCGTTGACCCCGGCGGTGACGCCTGGGAAAATGGCTCACTGCCGGGAAATTTTCATTGTTTTGACCCCAGCTTTGACTCCAAGGGGCAAAATCTGACCCCGAAAAAAGCCAAAATTGACCCCATGGGAAAACCGCTTGGCGACCGGCTCTGCCGGTCGCTGTGGCCCTGGGTAGGCGCCGGTTTTCGGCGCCTACCCTTTCACCTGCTACTCTTTTTCACCTCTCCCGGTGCTCTTATCCGGGGATTTTTTCAACCTTGCCTTTGTGGGGCCGAATTTGGCTTTTGCGGGCTTGGAACGGGTCGTTTCCCCACCCTGGGGAGAAAATCGCCTCACAGGCCCTCACAGGCCAGAGAAACCCGGTGCTTTTCCGCAGGAAAAGACGGGTGCTGCGCACCCGAGGGTTTCTCTCAGACCAAGCCATAGGCTTGGTCTTGCACACAGGGCGAAACAGGCGGGGCCTGGGTTCGTGCTGCTGGGCGCAAAAAAGCCGCTGCCCGGTTTTGTCGGACAGCGGCCTGGTGGTTGCTTGATTCACTTATTCTCGAAAAATGTTCCACACCGCCCCCACAAACGGAAAGCGATGCGTTCTGTGTCTTGGTCTGTCACTCGCCGGAATGCTGGGTTCCCCCGGATGCAGGCCCCCACATAGTAGAGGTTCCCGCAGCTCTTGCACCGCAGGTAGTGACACACAGTGAGGTGCTGCTCCGAGGCCAGGACGCCGTCCGCATCCTCTAGGGGACAGTCCCCCGCGAACAGTTCCAGAGTGCCTTGAGTCACCAAGTCCCTGGCCGTGGCCATAACCTGATCGTATTTCTTCCAGGGCTCCCGGGTCTTGGCTGCCAACAGCCTGTGGAATTTGGAACAGGCTGAGCATTGGTTTTCCCAAAGCGTCAAGGTATTACTGTTTTGAGTGTCCATTGGAAATCACCCCTTGGGGATATTATAGCATGGAGTCGGTGGGGAGGAAAGGCTCCTCCTCCGGCTCGAAGAGGTACTTGGCCCGCAGGTAATCCGCCTGTTCTTTGGAGATCTCCCAGCCCCACTGGCTGGCATTGATGGAGCCGTACAGCTCATCCCACAGGCAGTCCAAGTAGGTCACTTGGTTGTGGATGCCCTCCAAGTAGTCCTGGACGGCTTTCTGAAGGTCGGCTGGCAAGTTGGTTTCCCACTCTGGGTGGGCGCCGGGTTTTGCCAGTTCAGCGGCTTCTTCTTCGGAGGTCAGCTCCCGATTTTTCCCGTCCATAGCGCTGCACATCCTTGTAAGTGATTTTAGAAATTCTGAGGTGAATCCCCGTCCGATCCTGTGTCCTCCAGGAATTCCCGGACGGTAGGCGGCACGGTCTTTTCGTACAGCCGGGCCAGAGCGTAGTCCAGCTCGGCTTCGATGGTGGTGTCTTTCTTCTTGAGAAAGTGAGAGAGGGCCTCCTGCTTCTTTTCTGGAAACTCCAGGGTGATGGTCTTGTTCATGGGGGACTCCTTTCCAAAAATAGGAAAGCCCTCGCCGTGAGAGTGGGCAAGGGCTTTCAAAATTCACATAGTCTGCTGGGGCGTTTCTTCCTCGCTGGCGGGATAATTCTCCCCATCCTGGGGGAAGTGCTCAGGCGGATTCACCGCATCCAGAATGGCGCGGGTCTGCTCCAGGGTCAGGGAGTTTCCCGCAAGAGCGGTGGAGTTATGGGCGTACTCTATCTCGAACTCCCGCTGCTTCTGGAGAATTTTCTCCAAGGGGATGGAGGGTTTTGCCTGTTCCAACTGCTCTTTCTTCTGCTTTAGCTTGTCATAGTTCGTGGAAGATCATCTCCTTTTACATTTGCATTTCCTGGGTGATTCCTTCTTCCTCCGGAAAAGGGAAATCGTCCTGAGCGGCCAGGGCAAACAGGTTCAGCTCCTGGCTTTCCAGCACATCCCGTACTTTCACAGCGCAGGAACGGAAGGAATCCAGGTAACGGTCTGCCCGTTCATGGCGGCGCATGGTGACTAGGTCATCCTCCCGGATAGCTGTTTCCAGGGCCTGTGCGTAGTTCAGTACAGGAAGGATGGAGGTTTTCTTGAGGCCGGCGTCATCCAGTTCCTCCCGGTGGTGGAGCAGGTACTGGTAGTAGGGATCGGCCTTGTAGGATGCGAGAGCGTCTTTGGCATGGGCGCGGATTTCCTCTGCTCGGGCCATGTAGCTGTCCTCTACCTGGGGAGGCAGCTCCCGCTGGTACACTTCACTATTCTTGTACAGGGGCCGGGTTTCCTCGATTTGCCGTTTGAAGTAAAGGATGTGGTTCCGCACCAGGTTGAGGTTGACACCGTCCGGATAGAAAGGGTCGCTGCCGCCTTGCTTGTATAAGCTCTCCCACTGGGCGTAGGCTTTTTCCAGTTCTTCCAGTGGGTTTTCTTTTCTGGTCATGGGGACATCCCCATCCCCGGCGATTCGTGCTGCTCCGGCCCCGTGGCAGTCATCTCCCAGTCCTGCCCGTCCCACAGGTGGACATAGAGCAGGCCCTTTCCCACAGGGATCTCCTGCTGCTCGAAGCCCTCGCCCCAGCCGTCTGCAGCTTGTCCCGCCAGGTAGGTGGTGAGGCGGTTAAGTTCATCCCCCTCCAGGGATTCCAGGAGCTGGCAATCCGCCACACCCCAAAGCTGTCCATCCTGTATCTCTACATCGAAGAAGGCGGACTTCACTTTCCAGGACAGGGTATCGGATTCTCTGTACCAGTGCATCAGCCCGCGCTCCTGCTCCTCTGGGAGCTGGTTCTCCTGGAGGGCCTCCCGAATGTCCCCAAGGTAGGGGGAGAGGTCACCGCCTGTCAGTTCCACCGGGTCGTCCGCCAGGTCGCCCCACTCATTGCGGGTGTAGAGATTCCCGTGGAGGGGGAAGTACAGCTTCAGCTCCATTGGGTCGGATTGGAAAATACGGAAGCGATCATCCTCCAGGTTGAGGGCCGTGCGCTTGCCGGTGTCCCAGTTCACCAGGAACCGGCCTGCCGAATCGATTTCTTTCAGCGTCCCCATGGTGCCGTCTGAAAGTAAAAGGACGCGGCTCCCGGGTGGGAACTGCGTCCGCATGAAATGCACATATTTTTGAAAGGTCAGCATGGTTCTTCCCTTCTTTCTTTTCTACCCGTTCGCAGCAGGGGCGAGTCGCCGGGCTGCTCATCCAGCACCTCCTGCTCCAGCAAGGTGTCAAAGGACAGAGGTCTGCCCGTCACCGAGCGCACGGTCCCGTGCTTGCGAAGCTGGGTTTTGATTTCCTGTTTTGTCAGTGTGTAATAGCCAAATTCCGTGAGAAGCTCCACGCCCTGGTTGGGGTGGAGCCGCAAATAGTCCCGCAGTTTTATAGTCATCATCCTCTCTAATCTGTAACCGGCACACCGTACCC
>DBQB01000007.1 GCA_002305685.1 Ruminococcaceae bacterium UBA1405 | reverse complement strand
GTAGGGCTGCTGGGGGGTATAGTCGTTTTGAGGGGTTGCTCCGCTGAAATAGGAGCGGGGTACATAATCCTTTGCACGGAACCGATCCCGGATAAAGCTGATCTCCTGCCCATTCAGCGGGCGGGGGCCACGCAGGAAATTGAGCATTTGAATAGAGGTTTCCGGGGAGTGGGGATAAACACACAAGGCAACCACCGTCATGGCCGCTGTTTGGAACGGGGTGGACATGGCAGCCTGAGGAAGAGCAGTGAACCCTGCGAAACTATCCGGAACGGTGGGAAAAACAATCTCCTCAGTTTTGTTTCCCATGCCCTGCATCACATCCCTCATTGCTCCCTTTGCCTGGTTCTTCAAAGAATCAAATAATCCCATTTCGCTGCTCCTTTCTCTGTATGCCAAATCGTACTGTAGCTGTCTTGCGTATTTCCGGCTGTCGCTCTTTGCCCTCAATCAGGCTGTTCAGCCGGGGACCCGTTCAAACTGGATGGTGATAATCCCATCCAGCAGCGGACTGCCGAATTGGTAGCCGACCTCGATCATATCCAGTTCCGGGTAGTAATCGATGCTGTAGGCGCCGCTGAGGTAAAAGGTGGGGTCTCCGCCCTCGTACTGCGGCGGCAGGCCGGTCTCCAACGCGGTGCCGCCCACCAGATCCATGGCAAATTCGCTCATATCCTCGGTGACCCAGCCGATCTCCTGGGCGGATGGGGTAAAGCTGCCCGCAAACCATGCGTAGGTCTCCCCCATCGGCGGGCCGTAGCCATATTCCATGCAGTCGTTCCCCGCTTCGTCCCGGTAAAAGCGCAGGCGGCACACCAGGGGTTCTCCCGTGGTGGTATGGGCATCCCAAGCCACCCATTCCCCCTGCAGTACCTCCGGCGTCGCCCGCTGGGAATCGTACCAGTACGTATCGAGGTACATCGGGGTGAAATCCACGATAGACCCCAGGAGATGATCCGCCAGGTAGGGTTGCATGCTGTCGTGGGTGGATCTGGGAAGCCAGGTCAGCCGATTCCCGTCGGTGTCCTCCAGGCAGACCTGCAGGTCGGGCTGGATCAGGTCATATCCGCAGAGCAGCAGGATCGGATCGCCGCTGTCGCTCTGGTAGAGCAGTTTCCCCGCCTGCCCGGAGTCATCGCCGTAGATATCCGACCCCATCCACTCATTGACCGTCACCGTAATGCCCTTGGCCGGCACAAGGCAATACAGCTGATGCCCCTGCTCCGTCCGGATCAGATGGTCCTCGGGCATCGCCGCGAGGAAGTCGTAGCTTTCCAGATACCCCCGCCTCTCCAGAAGGTTCAGGTACTCCCCTTCCTTCATCGGGTTATCCACATACCCCAGGAAGGCGACGCCGGCTGTGAGGCAGTGCTCCTGCAGCAGGCTGCAGACCGAAATGTAGGAGTTCTTCCCGGTCACGGCGCTGATCCCCTGTGGGGCGGGCGGTTCGGGCTGCGTAGGCACCTGCGGGGCGGGCTGCTCTGGCTGCGCGGGCTCTGCCTCCGGGGCAGGCTGGGCGGGTACCTGTGGAGCAGGCTGTCCGGGCGACTGCGGCTCTGCAGGTTTGCTGCCGGTTTCGCCGGTCTGGACCCCCGGCGGGGGGTCCGGGGTTTTCTCACGAAGCTGCTGGATGGCCTGCAGGGCCGCTCCGCAGCCGGTTAAACTCCAAACCATGCACAGTGCCATTGCTGTCAGCATCACACGATGCAGGACCGATCGTTTCACTTCTGTTCACCTCCCAGGTTTTTTCTGGTGGTTATCCGGTATAAAGCATCCCATCAAAGCATTCATCTACCGGGACCCCGTTTACCGTTGCAGGCCATTGGGAACCATCCACAAAGATCCGGTATTCCCTTCCGTCCTCCGTTCCCATATCCACATAGCTTTGGCAATCGGTGCGAAGGAAGGATAACTGCGTCCCCGCCGGGATCGATTCCCGCGTTTCTCCCGGCAGGGCGGCGGCTTCCACCGGGATCCTGGCGGTCAGGGTGTTGTCGTTGAGCAGATCGAAGTAGGGCTGTTTTGCCGCGGGCAGCCCGGTGGAAGGATCCACCTGGTATTCGCAGGTTCCCCACATGGTTCCCAGCATTTCCAGCAGGGTGTACAGGGTAAAGGAGGAGGGATCGGTGAACATCGCCCGTCTTCTCTCGCCGTCCTCGGTGAATTCTTCATGGAACCCCATGCCCCGGAGGTTTTCCAGCAAGCGCATCTCCTCCAGGGAATAAACCAGAAGGGTGTAGTACGCGTTGTCCGACAGCTCATTTATGTAGAGAAGGTTCTTTCCCTCCCCCAGATGTACAAGATACAGCTCAAAGGTGCCGCAGAATGCCAGTTCCTCCTCAGACAGCGGATAATCCCATTGGTCATTGACGCCGATCTCCAGCCATCCCGGGCCGTTCTCCAGCCATCCTGGAGCGGAGCTATAATCAATATAGTCCTTATGTCCGTCCCGGCTGTCCAGGTCGACTTCCAGTGGTCTCTGGGGGTCTACCTTGACGACATATTGGTCGGGAGGGGACCGGAACTTTTCCCGGAACTGATCGGGCGCATCATGATACCAGAGGGATACCGGCAGGGAGCTGCCCGCGTAGAGGATATGGGGAGAAAGCTCCGGGACCGGGAAATCAAAGGCCACATTCTGGTAACCCACCACCCACCGGAAATCTCCCCGGGCCATGCAGTCGGCAAAGTATTCCTTCTGCACGCCCAGGTCCAGTCCGTCCTTTTGGCATTGTTCCGCCAGCAGGGCGGGAAGGGCATCGGGATCGACAAAAACATCGGCAAGGGCCAGCTCCCTTCCGGTTGCCGGATCCAGGTTGGTTGTTCCCAGGAGTACGCTTTCGAAATTATCGATGCTGTCAAGCTCCATATAATGCAGGATGCTCAGCACCGTCTGGTCCGCCCTGCGGACCACATTCCGCTGGGTATACTGGCCGTGGTAGCCGCCCAGATCGCCGCCCCAGGTTTTTTCTTCCACGATCTCCTTCAGCTTTTCCGACCACAGGGCCCCGGAACTGGCAGCCTGCTGATTCAGCGCGTCCAGCGCACCGGCCAAAGCCGGATAGGCAGCCGCGTCTTCATCGCTCAGGTAGAGATAATCCCAGTCGGCTGTGTAGAGCAGCTCCCCGTCCTTCCAGCCCAGATCTTCGTCCTCCGCCCAGAAAAGGGAGAGAGGTTTCCCATCCTTTTGATCCTTGTTTTCCTGATGCGGAGCAGGGGCCTTCTCTGCCTCGGGTCCGCTGCCGTTGTCTTCTTGGGAGGCAGGCGTCTCTTTCCCGGCGTTGTCCCCGGCATCAGAAGCCGGCGCCGGAGAACCGGAAATCTCCTCCCCGGAAGAAAGAAGCTCCTGGACCGCCGACGGAATGGAAAGGAAGCTGCAGGCTGTCAGAGAGACAGCCATCGCCGCCGCCAGCAGGCTTATCCCGATTCTTTTATAAAGCACAGCCCTCACCTCCTTGCCGTCCGTCATGGATCAAAACTTCCCGCTTGAGTGGGAAAAACCGTCGTCGTTGACCGTCGTGCCGCCGTCGGATTTCTTTGGTGGATCATACCGCTCGCTGCGGGTGGTATGGGTGTAGTGGTCACGCTGCACACTCAGCACCAAACCCTGCTGGTCGATATAGGCCTGGGCCGCCTTCTGCATCTTGGCTGTTTTCATCTGTGCCTCGAGACGGACGGTGACGATAAATGCGATGACCAGGGAGGCCACGAGACTGATGCCCGCTTCAAAAAGCGGGTCGCTGTCGCTGCCTACATCGAAGGGAGTTCCCTCAGCGGCCAGCTCCAGAAATTCGCCGCAGCAGTCCAGATAGATGGATAATCCAGCGTACCAGTTGTCATCCCCCAATTCGGGCAGGAACCGCTCCGCCATTACTTCCTTGCCGTAGTCGGTAAAGGCGACGTTGCCGTAACCATGGGCCGCGATGTCATAATCCCGGTATTCCATGGAAAGCATCAGCATCACACCGCTTTGGTCCTCGCCGTAGCCCATATGGTACTCCGTCCAAAGATATTCGGTGACTTCCCATGCTTCCATACCCTCCAGGGAGGGAAGGGTGACGATATAGACGGCGCAATTGTATGTCCGGGTCAGGTCCCATGCTTTGGCGGCCAATTCTTTTTCCTCGGCGTCCGTCAGAAGGTCGGCGTTATCCGTTACCATTGTGCGGAAGGGGATCTCGCTTTCATTGAAGGGAGCGTCCTCCGCCGCGGCATAGACCGGGAACACCAACATCATCAGCATGCAGAGCGCCGCACAGAATCCGAAGAGTTTCTTTTTCATCTGTTTACCCTCCCTTAACACTACCACCACCAAAATGCCAGCTGGAGGAGCAGCGACACAATGGCTGTACCGACAAACCAGGCCACACGTTTGCCATTATCTATGGGAAGGTCGCCGACCAGCTTTCCAGTCTGGCCATTCATGGCAAAGAGGAAATTCTGATCCTTCCATTTCGTGCTGAGCATCCAGACCGGCATCAGCGCGTATTTCATACCGGAGTGGCTGAAATTCAGATTTTTACTTGTCGCCGTCACGGTGGAATAGCCCTGCACCGTGTTCCGCATCTCCATTTCAGCGCTGTTCTCCGCCCGGGACTGGATGCGGGGCAGGCTCTCCTGCTGGTTTACGTCGTACTTATCCGCCAGAAAACCGGGCAGATAGGCGCTGGAGAAAGGCCTGAGGTCGCTATAGTCATAAGGTTCGATGGCGTCCATGTGAGCGTCCGGCATCTTTGTGGAAGCGTCCACCGGAACCTGCCTGAATCCGATCTGGCCGCTGCGGTCCACCTCATAATGTTTGGTTTGGGTGACCACGTAGTCCCCCTCTCTCCAGGTGCTGGTGTTGGTGGCGTGATAGTGGATGGAGCCATCCACCTCGCAGTCGCACAGCCAGAAGGGGACATAGACCCCCTGGATCTCCTCGATATGGTTTTGGTCCTTGAATGATTTGGGCAGCAGCTTTTTGCCCCTATAGTAGTTTTTCAGGGCCTTGATAGCCGCCTGTTTATCCAGCCTGAAAGGGATGACCAGCTCCGGCTTCAGTCCGCCGGTAAACTGACCGGGCACGATGGTGGGATTACCGCAATAGGGGCAGCTGGTCGCCGCGGTGGTGGCGTCGCAGATCAGCTCGGCGCCGCAGGAGGGGCAGTTGTAGTTCTTCATTCCCGCGACCTCCTGGGCATCCCAGGACATTCCCATTTCCTGAGCCGCAGCATTTTCCCTCTCCCTGGCTGCATCCGCTTTGGCCTGAGCTTCCACGGAAGCCGCTTCTTTTTCGCTGTAAAGCTTTTCGATCTCCGCCACATCGTAGGCTTTTCCGCAGTAATCGCATTCCAATTTTCCGCTTTCCCCTACAAAATGCAGGGGGCCGGTACATGCTGGACATTGATATGTGGTAATACCAGTTGCCATAGGTGGTTCGCCTCCTAAATCACTTTTTCTGTCAAGAACCAAGGGTGGCATCTTCACAATTTGCCAACAGATGATTGCTTTCCCGCAAAAGTGTTTCAGCCTGTTTTCTCGCCGCAATGATCCTCATGGGTTGCCCAGCCGGCAAACGAAACCTGTTCTCCCGTTTCCTGCAGCTGTTCCGCACACCGCAGGCACATATCGATGTCCTGACAAATAAGGAAGCAGCTGTTGCACACCAGGCGCTCGCACAGCGGGCACAGATTGAAACAATGGACAGCCTCTTCCACCGCCTTGGCGCAGGCCCACTGCTTTTCCCGCTCGTAAAGCAGATAGTAGATGACCCGCTTGGATTCGGTTGGGGGGACCTCTCCCGCTTTGGAAAAGGCGACAGGCGTGCTCTGCCACACCGTCCCGCACTCCGGACAAATCAGGTTAAAAACAAACTTCTCCGGATCGGAACAATCGATCAAATGCTCTCGGATAACCTGTTTCACCGAACCCCCCCTTTTTTCTTTATCCACACAAAATAATTTATTTATACCAAAATACCAAGCTGTTCCTATGAATCCGCAGTTTTTTCTTATGAGTTTACAGTAACAGCTCTTGATACCCAAATCTATTGCATGATTATGTATTTTAGAGAGATTTTTGAAAAATACATCATTTGTTTAGTGTATTAAGCCTTTATTTTTACAGAATTTTTGTGAAAATATCTATATATCAGGATTTCTTGTTACGTTATCGTCAACTTAAAACACAAAGCAGGCAGAGCAGCGACTTTCAAAAAAGTCTGCTACCCTGCCTGCTTCGGAGGAGATTGATTTAGAACCACCAAAGGTAACGATGCTGCACTCCTGTTTTTTCGTGCAATTCTCTTTTCTCGGGAGTGACATATGGAATCGTATCCGTTTGGAGACAACGCTACACATATTTTTTTCTGTAAAATCTCTTCTGGAAAAACAAATGCCTTTCATTAGATCAGTTCATCCAATCGATCACAGCGTCGAAACAGTTCAATATATAGTAGAAGCTCCTCCCGAGAGCCAACTTCCAGTTTCTGATAAATATTTGCATTATGCCTGCGAACCGTGTTGATGCTGATACAGGCTTGTTCTGCTACCTCGTTGATTCCTTTGCCGTCGGCATAATATTTCAGGATGTTATGCTCCGTAGGCGTAAGACTGGTTGCCCGCTGAGCGAAAGAATCAAAAAGCTCCTCGATATTGGACGGAAGTCTCGGCCTGCCCATGGCCTGCATTTTTGTTTGTATGAACTCGAACAGCTCGTCGATTTCCGTCACACCGGAGCACTCCCTGCACAAAACCCCCTCGTTCCGGATCAATTCCAGGCTCTTGGAAATCGGCTGGGCAAAAGAGCGGGAAAGACAGGTGGAAAGGAGCAGCAGGACTGCTAAAATCGCCACGGTGCCAATGATCCAAAAGGCCCGCCGCAGAGCACTTGCACGCAGATAAGGATCCTGGGGAACCAGCGTAACCGCATACAGCTGGGAGCCGTCTGTCATACGCAGATTCACCTTGGTGTGAACGCCCAGAAAGGTCTGATGCTTTCCGATATACTGGTTAAAATATTTCCCCTTCTTCACCTGCAAAACGTCCTCTGTGTTGAGGTAGGTTTCCTCCAGCTGACCTGCCATTGCACGGGACAGCAGGAGGTCATCTCCGTTCATCGGCGCAAGGAGGGTCACCATGCTGCCAAAATCGCTTTCTTCCGATGGGTAGGAGAGCATAAAATACAGTTCGCTCACTTCCAGCCCGCAAACGCCCAGCACCGACCCGTCGTTTCCCCGGATGGGGGCCATCAGAAGCATGACGTTTTCCCAGGTATCGGTCAAACGGGTCCGTTCTGTCCAGGCAACATTATCTGCCAGCCGCCCCCCCCGGGGCTGCCGAGGACCTCTTCATAACCGGGCATATTGGAACTGTCAAATTCCAGCTTCCAGCGGTTATGCAGTTCCAGCTGATGTTTCCGGGCAACATCGGGAACACCGCGGAACAAAACCATGTCCTGGTTTGCAGCCCCTCTGCTGCACGGGTTGGCCAGCCGAAGATAAAGGCCGGCCCGGGAGGATTGGGCGCCTGGCGCCTGGGTATTGGCGGTGGCATCCAAAATCAGATAAACTCCGCTGCATGGAGTGGATTGCAGCGATGTCACAAGATATCCGTACAGCAGGGATTCCAGTTCCCCGATCCGTCCGGGATCGTTGTTCAGGGATGTGACCGGATCGGTAAAGAGGTAGTCGCTGATCAAAGCCGACGATTGTTCGGAAATCGCGATCCCCTGGGCAGTCATCTTGTCGAACTGCGCGGACAGGTCAGAAACAACAGTTTTCTGCCGCACCGATACGATCTGCTGTATCTCTTTATCCAAAGCCGAAAAAACGCCTGCTGCGCTGAGAACGACCACAAAAATGGAAAGAACGACCAGCAGCATCGCGCTCCAGTATAAAAACAGCCTGCGCTGCATTCGGATGCTTTTCCGCTGTATTTGGGGAGGGAATTTCCAGATTTCCTTCCTGATACATTGCATCTCTGTTCGTCACTCCCTTCCACTGAACCGTCAGTTCCGCATCAGTTCCTGAAACAGTCCATAGCTTTGTTTGGCGATATCCGCCAGGTGTTCCTCTGTCTGATCCGGTGATGCCAGGTATTTTTCCCGTTCTCTTCGCAGGCATCGCCGGACCTGATCCTCAAAAGCATTTTCCGTCTCCAGATAACTTTCCAGCTGAGGCGCGGAATAAAACTGATAGCTGCGCTGGGTTTCCTGAAACGCACGATAAAGCTCTTGGTATTTGGGTTCTGCAAGGTTTTCAATCTCCAGGGGCAGATACCGGTCAAAAGCTTCCTGTGTTACAGGCATATATCCTGCGCTTACCGCAAAACGGGTGTTGCACTCCGCCTCTGTCAGCCACTTTAAAAAGGTCATGGCGGCCTTTTCCCGTTTTGGTGTGGATTTTACGGTACACATCCCCGCTCCGCGCTGCATCACCATCTTTTCCCCATCCTCAAACACCGGGCAGGGCAGTACCGTCAGTTCGATCTGCTCGGCAATGTTATCCGGATGGATCACTTCGTTGGAGAAATACAGTACGCTGGCGGAGGACGCTACGCTGACAATGGCATCCTCCGTCCGCAGAGGATCGGTGGCATATCCACCCCGCAGCCATACGCCGCCGGACAGGCAGGCTTTCGCGTAAGGATCCCACACCTTTTCAAAGACTGGCCCAAAAGCGATCTCCTCCCCATCAAAGAAAGGCTGCCCCAGGGACTGCACCCCCACCTGAAAGTAATCGAAATGAAAATCGTGGACAAAAAGAGATTTTCCATCGCTCGGCTGATCAGGCGTCTGGCTGTCGGTCCAGGCGGCATATTCGCGTGCGGCAGAATAAAGCCCTTCCCATGTGGAAAGCTGGCTCAACGGCACCCCTGTGGCATCGGAAAACCGGTCAAAGGCGGTCCGATTGACGTAAAGAAGTTCGGTGGACTTGGCCACCGGCAAGCACACCAGCCGCCCATTTACCTCGCCATCCTGGAGAAAAGCGGGAAGAAATGCCGACAGCTCTTCTTCTGTAAAATAGTCGCGATAATCCACCAAAATGCTTTCATCCGGCAGCGCCAGAACCGTTTTGGGGTAGGCCACAAAGATATCCGGCAGGGGGGAGACGCCCGGATCTTTATTGGCGGCGGCAAGAATGTGCCTGTGGATGTTTTTGTTGTTGGAGACCATGGAGACCTCCACCTGGATTCTCTGCTCTTTCCCCACGGTTTCGTTGAAGATCTGGATAAAATCATTCAGCGGAGAATCGGTCTGCGCCCCGTAAACATGCCAGATATTGATGGTAACAGGCTGTTCGCCGCTTTGGGTCAGCAGAGAGCATCCTCCCAGCAGCAGGGAACAGCAAAGAAGAACGGCCAACACAATCTTTATATGGTATACTCTCATGGAAAATCTCTCCCGTAGGTGGTTTGATGCCGGATCATCGGTGCCGGAGGCGTTCGCCGCACTGCGGACAGAAATTCGCGGTATTCTCTGTAACGGTACCGCACGCCGGACAATAAAAATGCTTTGCTTTATACAAATCAAACAGGGTTTCTTTTGGAAGAACCGCTCCGCAGATCCTGCAAAAATCTTCTTCAGAGGGCATCGTGGCGCCGCAGATCCGGCAAACCTTTCTTTGCTTCATGGCATCCGGCCCGAACCCATATTGGTTCATGCCGACCCTGCGGATCTTCTGATACTGCCCTCCGTCTCCCGGCAAGCGGGTGCCGCATTTGAGACAGAAAGTCCCGGCTTCAGAAATCCCGGCCCCGCAATGCGGGCAGAAATGGGGGAAGATCTTCCAAGGGGAACACTCCACACATTCCAGTGTATCGGCATTATACATGACATCGGAAACCCATCTTCCGCATCTGTGGCACTGATTGAAATGGCTCCTGCCCTCGGTCTGCCAGGCGGTTTCCAAAGCCGCTTCCTGTGGGCCTTCCCGGACGGGACCAACCGCACAGAGCAAAGCCCCCGAGACAGCACAGTAAAAACGAACGTAATATCCATCCGGCTCAAGGGATATTGTATAGTCCGCTGTTTCGTGGAATCCTTCCTTTGTCATATTTCTTCCTCCAGCAGAACCTATCTTGATTCAATTAAGGGCCTACGGTATAATAAAATCAAGTTGGGGGCCGCTCTGTTCATCGTTGGCCGCGCAGACAGAGCGATCCTTTTTCCGAAGGTTTCCGGCAAAAGGCAAGGGCTCCCCCTCCCTGATGCTTGACTTGGGCAGGACCTATGCCCTTCTTGGTCGTGCTTGCACCTACACTTTACCGAATTCCCGCGTTTTTGTCCCCCCCAATTCCCCCCGAATTGAGGGGAAGCCATGAAATTTTACAAAAACATCGGGGATCAGGCGGGTCAATCCGCCAAGGAGGATTGCAAAATGAAAAGATTATTGGCATGGATGCTCATCCTGCTTTGCGCAGCCGGTTTGGCCGGATGCAAAAGCGAAACCACCCTTTCCCCTGACACCCCCGTCACCCTCACTATGTGGCATGTCTATGGCGAACAGGCGGACTCCCCCATGAACCGCCTGGTGGATCAGTTTAACGAAACCGTCGGCAAAGAAAAGGGGATTATCATCGATGTCACTGTGGTGACCAACAGCTCTGTACTCGGCCCGCAGCTTTTGGACGCTCACGCCAATAAGCCCGGGGCCCCGGCTATGCCGGACCTCTTTTCCTGCTTTCCCGGCATCGTCAAGCAGATCGGTGTGGAACATGTCCTGGATTGGCAGGACTGCTTCAGTGATGAGGAGCTCTCCCATTTTGTGGAGGAGTTTCTGGCGGATGGGATGGTGGAAGACCACCTGGCGGTTTTCCCGGTATCCAAATCTTCTTACACTCTGTTTATCAACGGCTCCCAATTTGACCGCTTCTCTGCCGAAACCGGTGTTTCCTCCGGCAATCTTGCCGATTGAGACGGATTCTTTGACGCCGCCGCCCGGTACTATGAATGGTCGGGGGGCAAATCCTTCTGCGCCCTGGATTATTTTCTCCAGAATATGGAATTGGATGCTCTGGCGCGGGGCGGTAACCTTTATACCAGCAATGGCTGGTACGACTTTGAAAACCCGGCCCTCAGGGAGTCATGGATGCAGTTTGCACGCTCTTTTGTCCAGGGGCACATCTCCCTGTCCGACCCATACGCCTCCACCCAGCTCACCACTGGGGAAGCCCTGTCCGGGATTGGTTCTACGGCCGGGATCCTCTACTTCAACGACACCGTCACCTATCCTGACAACACATCGGAGCCTACCAATCTTCGGGTGCTTCCCCTGCCGAAAACGAAAGGGGAAAAGGGAATCATGCCTGTGACAGGCGTTGGCCTCTCTGCCTACCGGACGACCGAGCAGAAGGCGGAAGCCGCCGGCGTTTTCCTCCATTGGTTTACCGAAAACCAGCGGAACCTGGAATTTGTGGTGGAAACCGGGTACATGCCGGTCAACAACGGCGCATTCGATGCCATCGACAGCCATCCGTTTCCCAATGAAAGCTACCGGGAGCTTTACGAATCCATCAAAACCATGCGGGAGACATACACCCCGTTTGTCCAGACGACGAACAGCGACTTTTATGGTAAGGTGAACACTCTATACGAAGAACTGCGGCAGATGCAGCCCTCCTGGATCCAGCGGGCCCAGCAGGGAGAACCCATTGATCTTTTGGCGGAGGAGGCATGGGATCTGTTTTGCTCTGTCCAGTAAAGTGGAGGAATCGTATGCGTGCATTTTCCAATCTGCAGCATTCTCGCCGCTCTTTGAGACGGAAATTGTTCGGCTCGATGCTACTTCTTGCGGCAATCCTGATGTGCTTTCTGGCGTCCGGCCTGTTTCTGTCCGGCCGATTCAGCAGCACCAAGAAAGAAACCGCGCAGGCGCTTGCGCTCCAGATGGAGGTCTTTGAGCGGGATATATCCTCCTATTGGGAAAAAACCGCCGTTCTGGGAATCCATCTTTCCCAGGAAATGACTGGATTGCTGGAAGACTATCTGACAGATCATAATATTCCTTTTGAAGGGTTGACAGACTCCCCTGACCACATTGCCGGACTGCAGGAAACCGTAATCGGCCCCCTCTGCCAGTCCCTGCGGCAAAGCGATTGTTCAGGCGCTTTTGTATTCTTCAACGCTACTGTCAATTCCCATATCGAATACGCCGAACAGTCCCGCAGCGGATTGTATATCCAAAAATCCGGAAACGCCATCGCTGATGACGGCCTGCTGCTCTACCGCGGGCTGGCGGATGCCGGCAAAGATTACGGGATCATCCCCCACCGGAAATGGCGTCTGGAGTTTCAGAGCAGCCTGTTTCCCAACTATGAGGAGCTGGTTTCCCACGCAGCCCTGCCTTTGGAAACCTCCTATCGGATCACCGATTTGTTCACCCTTCCCGGCACCTCCGAACAGGCTGTCCTGATGACCGTCCCGCTGATCGGGGAGGATGGGACGGTTTACGGGTTCTGCGGTTTTGAAGTGAGCCAGCGGTATTTCAAGCTGCATCACGAGCAGCCCACCAACCTGTCCCGCATGGTCTGCCTGCTGACCACCGGCGGCAACGGAATCCTGGACGCAGAAGCAGGGCTGAGCTGCGGCGTTTTCAATGGGTATTATTTTGCCCCCAAAGGCAAACTCACAGCAAAGGATCTGGGGGGCGGACTCACCCTGTTTTCAGGGGGAAGCAGCTCCTATATCGGTGTTTCAAAAGAGGTTTTCATCTCCTACCGCGAGCCGGCTATTACAGCGGCGGTCCTGATCCCAAAAGAGGATTATGACCGTGCACTTATCAAAAGCGGCATGCAGACGGTGCTCCTGGTACTGCTGCTGCTTTTTGTCACCATCGTCTGCTGCTTCTATTTCAGCCGGCGGTTCATCTCCCCCATCCTGAAAAGCCTGGCGAACATCAAATCGGAAAACCGCAATGGCGAACTGTCCTACATTGCGGAAATTGACGACCTGTTCGCCTTCCTGGCAGAGCAGGATCGGGAACACGAGCGCACTCTGGCCCTTTTGACCCAGGAGAAACAGGACGCGCAGAGCGAAAAAGAGCGCCTTCAGGATGCGTTTGACAGAGCCCTGGAAAAATACGAATCTGCACAGGCGGAAATCTCCCGCCTCGCCTATGACCGAAAGCAGGAGGTCGACCCCGCCGACTACCAGCAGTTCCTCCATGGAATTGAGACATTGACCCCTACGGAACATCGGATTTTTGCCTATTACCTCTCCGGCAAAAGCGTAAAGGAGATCCTTTCCGTTGCCGCTATCAAAGAGAGTACCCTGCGCTATCACAACAAAAACATTTACAGCAAGCTGGGGGTAAACTCCCTCAAGCAGCTGCTTCGCTACGCTGCTCTGATGCAGCAGGACGATAAAGGCAAAACTTCCTGAAGCCAGGCCCCAGAGCACCCGCAGAGTGGGGATTCCTCACAAGGGCAGAATACGGCACTTATACAGGCGGAGAAGAAACATTTTGAATGGGCACTTCTTAATAGGACGATCAAAAAAATGGGGCTTCAGCGCCCCATCAATAACGGACAGCTCCTGTTCATCGTTGGCCGCGCAGGCAGGAGCCTTCCTTTTTGGCTTGGGCAGCTGCAGTTTCCTTTTGGGCCGTGCTTTTTGTTCGATCCTTTTGACCGGACGTTGAAATCCGATCAGAAAACACAATAAGCATGGAGGAAGAAATATGAAAAGATTTCAGTACAATTCGCCTGTTGTCATCAGTTTTTTCCTGGTTTCGTTAGTTGCCCTGATTCTCGGCTGGCTGTCAAACGGCTGGACAACAGCCTTTCTTTTTTCGGTCTACCGTTCGTCCTTTCGTGACCCTTTCACCTATATCCGTTTGGTGTGCCATGTCCTGGGCCATGGGGATCTGGAACACTTTTTCGGAAATATGCTGATGTTCCTGGTGATCGGCCCGCCCCTGGAAGAACGGTATGGCAGCAGGGTGCTCCTGGTGGGGATCTTTTTGACCGCCCTTGTCTCCGGCCTTTTGCAGGTCGTTCTTTTTCCAAACTCCGGCTTGCTGGGCGCAAGCGGTATCGTTTTTATGCTCATTATGCTCTCGTCGCTGTCCGGTATGGAGAACGGGAGGATTCCCGTTACCCTGATTCTGGTGGCGGTTTTGTATCTGGGGCGGGAGCTCTATTCCATCCTTTTCATAAAGGATGATGTGGCCAACCTGATGCATATTATCGGTGGAATGTGCGGCACAGCCTATGGTTTCCTGATTGGCAAAAAATACACATCGGCGGGATATACATCCAGATAAGGATGCAGCGGCTGCACCATGGAAGCCGTTGAGTTCCCCGGAAAAACTGCCTCGGGAACTGTGATAAAACTATAAAAATACAGCAGGGTTGTCCCCTGCCTGTTCGGAGCCATCGTGAAGCGACGGCCTGGAAGTGGATTCTTCCAGGCTGCCGCTTTTTCTTTCCCGCCTTTTGGAAAGGGTTTAAGAGAGAAAACCGGTCCGCATATTACCGTTTTGCATAAAAATATGATCCGGAAGCAAGCATTCTGCACTAATTAAATGATGTATTTTTTGAAAACAACCCCAAAATACACAATCATGCAATGGATATACGGCTCTGAACCTGTTATTGTGAACTAAAAGGAGAAGTTTCTGTCATCGGTACTCTGATTGTCGGGAGACATCATAGATGGCGACAATGTATTCTGCATAGAGAGCGGGAACCCCCGCCTTATGAATAAAAGCAACTACACAACCGAAAAACGAAGGAGGAACGATTATGAAAGGGCAAAAATTCTTAAAGATTACAGGTATTTTAATGATCATTGCAGCAGTATTTTCCATCCTTGCCGGCGTTCTTGTCGGTGGTTTAGGCGCACTGGCGGCAGGATTCGGAGCAGCCTCCGGTTTGACATTTTCCTACTGGATAGCACTGTTACTAACCTTAGGTGGCGGCATCTGTCAACTGATCGCGGGTATCAAAGGCGTCAAGCACAGCAAGAGTAGCGAAAACGCCAAAAAACTTATTACATGGGGCGTAATCGTCGCTGTGTTTAGCATTTTAGGTATCGTGATGAACATCGTCAACAGCGGTGAATTCAGTATTACCAGCGTCTTGACAGGCGTGGCTGTTCCGGCTTTGTACATCTATGGCGCAATGCTCAACTCCAAATAAAGCGGCGCACAACACTGGGTACAATACAGGCTGCTAAATACAAAAAGGAGATCAATTGTAATGGGACTGTTTGATAAGAAATACTGTGATATATGCGGTGAAAAAATCGGGCTGCTGGGTAACCGTAAGCTGGAAGACGGAAATCTCTGTAAAAACTGCGCCAAAAAACTCTCACCGTGGTTCAGTGATCGCCGCCAGAGCACGGTGGCCGAGATCCAGGAGCAGTTGGCCTACCGGGAAGCAAACAGAGAGAAAGTTTCTGCTTTCCATACTACCCGAGCCCTGGGCGAGAACGTAAAGGTACTGCTGGACGAGGACGCAGGGCTGTTTATGGTCACCTCAGCCAGGAACCTGGAAGACGCCAACCCGGATGTACTGTCCTTCTCCGATGTGACCGGATGTAAACTGGACATCGATGAAAGCAAAACGGAAATTGAATACAAAGATGAAGAAGGAAACCGTCAGAGCTTCAACCCCAGACGGTATGCCTATTCCTACGACTTTTACATTGTGATCAACGTCAACAATCCCTACTTTAACGAGATTCGTTTCCAGCTGAACCGTTCCTCTGTGGACAACGACGAGGAAACACTGCTGGATGGTCCGGACGCTATGCCTATATCCCGGGGAGGACTGCGGCGGAAAGCGTTGGGTATGGCAGGCGGCTCCCTCGTATCCAACGCCGAGGAAGTCCGCGCCAGTGTGGAATACCGGCAGTATGAGCAGATGGGGATGGAGATCCGGGATGCCCTGCTTCAGGTCCGGCAGCAGGTACGGGATGAGGCAGCGGCAGCCGCAGCTCCCAGAGCGGCGGTCACCTGTCCTTACTGCGGTGCGACCACCACACCGGATGCCAGCGGCTGCTGTGAATACTGCGGCGGCGCGGTGAACGGCTGATAAAAGGATACCGCGGTTGCCCTGCCGGCGGTGTTTTGATACAGAATAACCCGAGTGGAAGCGGGGGCCATCCCCGCTCTCCCACCCAATGTGAGAAAGGATTATGGCAGATTACAACAACATGCAAGGCGCTGTATCCGCATCAACCCGCAGCGAAAAGGACTGGATGACAACACTGCTGCTCTGTGTGTTCTGCGGCGGTATCGGTGTGCACCGCTACTATGTGGGCAAGATCGGCACGGGCATTCTCTACACACTGACCCTCAGCTTTCTTGGCATCGGCTGTCTGATCGATCTCATCAAGATCATCAGCGGAAAATTCACCGACAAGGACGGCAGATATATCCAAAAGAAGCCATAATATTTGGGATTCCGACATCCGGCGGCAATCCGCCATCCATATATCTCTGACCTAATTGGAGGAAGATATTATGAAACAGACAATGACCAGGCTTTTATGTTTACTCCTTGCAGGTATCATGCTTTTCAGCCTTGCCGCCTGCGGCAAAAAGAAGAACACCGACCCCAATCTGACCGAACTGGACGATTACACGATTCTTTACAAGGGCGCGTGTATCATGACGGATTATACAGGAGTCGACGCGGTTGTTTTGACATTGGATTTCACCAATAATGGAAAAGAAAACGCCTCCTATCTCTGGACTGTTTTCGAAACAGCCACGCAAAATGGCACGGAACTGGAGAAAACCATTGTCTATACCGATCCTGAGACCCTGGATGCGGTAAATGACAGCCAGTGGGATGAAGTGGAGCCGGGGTCGACGCTTGAGATTCGCACTGCCTTTGCGCTGGCAGACGCTGCGAATGAGGTTGAGGTGAGTTTCGGGACACTGTTTGGAAGCAAAACCGGCAAAGTCACCATCGACCCCTCCACCCTCAGCCGGGAAACCGCCGGAAGCGGTGCGGCGCAGCCCGCTGGGAGCGACACAGAGCAGCCCACTGAAAGCAATATATCCCTGCCCGCCGCCGGAACCAATGATATGAGGCTCAACTGGTGGAACGGGGACTGGTACGGCTGGTGGCTCATGGAAAACTGCTCGGGCTATTACGCGGACATGGGGATGGAGGGCGGCCGCTGGGACATCTGCGGCACCATCGACATCGGCGAAGATTATATGGGCACCTTCACCCTCTGGGACGAAGACTTCACCAAGGCAGAGCCTATGGTTTCGGCAGCGATAAGCCTGAGTGAAGACGGGACCACCGAGTACGGCACCATCATGTCCGAGGGCGGTTACTTCACCGATATACCCCTGGAACACGCCGACTGGATCATTGATCCGGGACTGGTGGATTTTGTGGACACCATGATCATCTCCGGTGATTATGAAAACGGTGCCGATGCGTTCACCTATTACATCGTCCTGCGCCGGTGGGGCACCTACTGGGAAATCGATATGGATGAAGTGGATTTTCCCGCCCACTATTACGACTGGTGTGTGCCTCTGATCGACGAGGGCAAAGCTATGCCCGACAGCATCGGCGCTGACGCTCCGGCGGGAAGCACCGGCAGCGACACCCCGACGTCCAATCCGTCTGGAAACACCTCTGGGAATGCCCCCGGCGGAAACGGCATTGTAACCCAGGAACAGGTGGAGAAGGGTTATGTCTGGATGAGCGAGGTCGCCAAGGACATCTACAACACCACCTACGAGGAGATGGTGGATTACTTCGGCGT